>CAIQIC010000092.1 GCA_903871765.1 uncultured Lentisphaerota bacterium | reverse complement strand
ACCTTTGTCGAGACGCACGACTATGTGCGCACCGAGCAGGATTCGCCCACCGGCGAAGGCTACCACGAGTTCAAGAACGGCGAGACATATTTTCTCATCGGCGACGCCTTCGGCAAGGCGATGTTGAAACTGCTGAAGTAAACTACACTTCCGGTTCGCGCAGCGCCTGGGCGGCAATCTGCTGGACCTCCTCCAGCGTGGTGACGCCCAAGGCCTTCTTGGCGGCGGCTTCTATCTGTTCGAGCGTCGTCTGTCGTAAAAAGCGGCGGATGCCTGCGACCTGAAACGGGTTCATGCTCAAGTTCCTGACGCCCATGCCCACCAACAGGCCAGCGGACGCCGGATGCCCTGCCGCTTCACCGCACACCGAGAGGCCAATCCCCTGCTTCAGGGCTGTCCGCACCACGTATTCGGTTGCCCGCAGCACACTGGGATGCAGGAACAGCGGCGCGCCCGTGGACTCCTGCGATTGGCGGTCCTGGGCCAGGATGAAGTGGGCGAGATCGTTGGTCCCGATGGATACGAAATCCACCATCTGCACGATCTCACGGATATGGATTACCGCGGCGGGGGTCTCGATCATGGCCCCCAGGGAAACCCGCTTGGCGGGCTGCTCGACTGCGACCAACCCGGCGACGAGCTGACACGTGTCCCGCAGATCAGCCACCCCCATGACCATGGGGAACATGATCCGCACATCGCCCACCTGCGCAGCCCGGAGGAGGGCCTGAAGTTGGGTGCGGAACATGTTTTTTTCGGCCAGCGAGAACGCCAGGCCGCGTTTGCCCATCCGGAAAGCCAGGTCACTCTCGGTGCGATTGAATTGCGGGATTTTATCCCCGCCGAAATCCATGGTGCGGATGACGACCGGACACGGATGGAGCGTTCGCGCCACCGCGGAATAGGCCGTCACTTGCGCGTCCAAGGTGGGCGGTTGCGCGACATGCAGAAAGAGAAACTCGGACCGGAAGAGGCCCACCCCATCCAGCCGATACTCCGCGACCAAGTGGGCTTCATCCGGTCGGCTGATATTCGCATACAGCCCGATGCGGACACCGTCCTTGGTGACGGATTCCCGGGCCGGATCCTGTGTCGCGGCGGACTCGACTGTGGCATTTCGGCTTCTACGCTCCGCGAAGAGTTCCTCCTGAACTTTGGTCGGCGCCACCGTGACCGAGCCGGCATCGGCATCCACCAGCAGGCGGTCGCCCGTGGACAGCAGCGCCGTGGCATCTTGAATGTCGCTGACCGCCGGGATGTTTCTGGTCCGGGCAAGGATGGCGACATGCGACGCGGGACTGTTGCGTTCCGTGACCAAGGCCACCAGATTGACGTGATCCAATTGGAACAGGTCGGACGGCAGGAGTTCCTTGGCGACGAGGATCGTGTGGGGCGGGAGTGACGCCAGACGGTTGGGTGTTGTCTCGCCGGAGGTCCCAATATTTCGCAAAACCCGACGGCCGATGTCACGGATGTCAGCGCCGCGCTCCCGCATGACGTCCTGTTTCAAGCCCTCCAACTGCGCCACGATCTCCCGGACCTCTTCGGCAACCGCCTGTTCGGCCTTGATCAGGTCCGCGCGCACGCGCTGTTTGCACTTGTTCCAGAACCCGGCGTCGTTGAGCAAGGCCACGTGTACGTCCAACAGGGCCCGCTCCGCGGCGGCCCTATCGCCGGCGAGATGCCGCTGTGTGTTGTCCAACTCATGGATCGCCGCCGCCAGGGCACGGTCGAGCCGGGCGAGCTCCTGCTCCACATCATCCGGCGCGATGGGTAGGTGCGCGGAAGTCCATTCGCTTTCCGGCGGCACATAGATCCACGCAAGCCCCTCCATCATGCCGGGGGAAAGGCCCCGGCCTTGCAGTGTTGTACCCGTCATCCTGGTAAAGGTGCGTAGTTGACCGATCTCCAGTTCCTTGGTCGTAATCGTTTTCTGCAACTGTCCCGTCCGTGCCGCGCTGCGACCGACCAGCAACGCATAAAAGACCATGGCGGCTATTTCGATCAGGGCGTTGATGCCAACAATGGCAAACGATGGGTTGGTTTCCCAATCAAGTTCATAACCGATCCTCAGTACGGGCAGCGTAATGGCCATGATATAGGCCAGCCAGCGCTGCTTCCGCCAGGCCGCCAAGCCCACCGGAATAACATAGACCAGCGGGAATTGAATCTCCTTGCCCGTGACGATGTCGATCCACAACACAACCGCGGCGATGAAGATGCTGGAAAGCTGGGCGTATTTTCTGTTGATCTCCGCTATGCATCGCAGGGCACGCTGCATGTTATCACGTCTTTCCGTCAATCAGCAGCCCCGTCCAAGGTCTCGCGGATGCATCGCAACAGCTCTTTGAGACTGACCGGCTTGGCAAGGAAGCGATTGCCTCCGCTGGCCAACCGTTTGGTTTCGGCCTCCTGCTTGCTGACGATGGCCGTCAGATAAACAATCGGAACATTTCTGAGACCCGGATCGGACCTCATCTGGGCCTCGACATCACCACCGTCCATGTCAGGCATTATCACATCCAGCAGAATCAAGTCCGGCTGGAACTTCTTGGCGACGGCCAACGCCGACTTCGGCTGATTGGCAGTCTGCACCTCATATACTCCCGTCTTTTCGAGGTTGAGTTTGATCATGCGCGTGACGCTCGGCTCGTCGTCAATAGCCAGAATTCTCCTCATGAAGCTTCTCCTTTGTTGATAAATTGCACGGCAAATCGCGCCCCGCCTTCCTCGCGGTTGGATAGCTTTACCATCCCCCCGTGTAATTGGACAATCTGATGGACGATGGACAGTCCCAGCCCGGAGCCTTTCCCCGGTTTCTTGGTAGTGAAAAACGGATCGAACACTCTGGCAAGGTCTTCTTCGGCAATGCCGATCCCTGAGTCTTCTATTTCCGCTGTGACGCGGATGTCGCTCTGTTGGCCGGCCTGAACGATGTTTTCTCCCGGTGCGCGGCTGGTCATCTCTGCCGGACTGGAGTACGTTCGAACAGTCACTGTCCCGCCTCCCGGCATGGCTTGGGCGGCGTTGATCAAGCCGTTCACAAAGACCTGCTCCATCTTGTTCCTGTCGAGCAAAATCCGCGGCAGACTCTCTTGCAGGTCCCGGACCACGGCGATCTGACGTTTGATCAACTCGTGTTTCACCAGTCCCAGCGACTGTTCGATGATGCTATTGAGGTTCTCCATCTGCAGGTTAAGTTTGCCCGGAGCCGAGAAATTGAGCAACTCGTTGATGACGGCGCCGGATCTCTCGGCAGCGTCTCGCATGTCCTTGAGGACCCCGCCCAGTTCCTGCTCCCGCGCTTGCGGCGTCTGATCCAAGTAGTCAAGCCCCATCGTGATGGTCATCAAGGGGTTCTTCACTTCATGGGCAACGCCAGCGGCCAACTGGCCCACCGATTCCATCTTGGCAGCCTGAATGAGCTGCAATTGCGTGGCTTTGAGTTCGACGTGGGATTTCTGCAAATCCGAGAACGTGCGCAGCACGTCCCGCTGACTGTCACTTAACTCGGTGTTCGTTCGCGCCAACTCCGCCGTCCGTACTCTCACCCTCTGATCGAGTTCGTCGCTTGACGCCTTCAAGGTCGCCAGCAGGAGCACGACGAGCACGAAGAAGGCCAACAGTACAAACGCATTCCAGTATTGGATCAAGGGGTGCGAATAGGATGCGCCTTGGAAGATCTCCACGGTCAGCCACACCAGAATTCCGCCAACGGCTAAGCAGAGCCCCGCCCTCCGCGATACGGCCCAGGTGCCGAGCCAGATGGGGATAAGATAGAAAACCGTCACGGACACTTCCATCCCCGTCATGTAGTCAACGACGCCGATGGCGACGAGCAACAGGAAGCACAAGGCCACAACAAACGGCTTGGGCCAACAGACGACACTCTGGACAAAAGGCACCATGCTGCACGTATGAAATGAGGACCTCAAGTTCTTGACCATATGGCGCAAGCTTGGAGCGTGTTCGCCTTTTCTTCTTCCGGGTGTTCTCTAATCTCGATCAGGGCGTGAATGTCATGTACTGTGTCACGCCGTTCACGAACATCGGCTGGTAGTAAATCCCGTTGAATTGGTACGCCACGCCGCCGTTGACGGAAATCTGCACGGCTCCGGGAGGCAGTTCCGGGACCGTAACGCCCATGGGGGCCGCGGCAATGATGAATCCGCCGTTCTGTTGCACATAAAACGCGCCGCCGGCGTAATAGTAGGTGAGATTCCCAACATCGATTGCAATTGCGCCATCGGGCAAGGCTTGGACAATCGCGCCGACGGGTGGGTAAACCTCCTGATAGTCATCGCCCGCCTGCTGGTAGTAGATACCGTCGTCGTAATAGTAGGGCAATCCACTCACCCATAGTGGAAAGCATCCCTCCCGCAGGCTATGTCGCCGCGCGCCAAAATCAAAGCTGTGCCAGAACTGCGGGCGTTGAATGTCCACTTCCACGTCGTGATGCACGAGAATCTGTTGGTGTTGTTCAAATCTATGCGGCACTTCGGCGGATCGCTGGACGACATGCGTGTCTACGTGACGAATATTCCCGTGATTGGAACGATCCACCATGGCGGGGCTGCGTTGCTCGGGGGCACGCGCGGGCTCGCTTCTTGGCGCCAACGCGTCCCTTGAGGCGGGTCCGCTCCGACCGGACGGTTGCGGTCGTTGGCCATAAACCAACGGAAGGATCGCCAGCAGCGCTAACAGGCCAATTCCTACGTTTCGGACGGAAGAAATCTTAGTGGATTTCATGGTTATTTAACCCCGTTCTTATGCGCCTCGTTCTTGCTCTTGATCTCCGCCACGCTGATCTTCGTTGATCCGGTCGGCGGCTCGAAGGCGAACAGGAAGTCCGGCAGTTTGGTTTGAAAATCCCAGTTGGACAGAATCGCCGTGTATTCCGGCGTGCCTTCTTCGTCCTTATACGTGATGACGATTTTCCGCGGCACAGGCCTGGCCCCTTGCTCGATCCAAATCTGCCAATCGACCAAACCAAGGGAAAAAGCCAGGTGTTCGCACGGCACACCCAGAACTGTTACCGGCCCGAGATGGATGCCGGCGGTGACCTTGGCCATCGCGCTCTTGTATGGATCGCTAACAATGAGGTCCTCTAACGGCAACGCCATGCCGAAGCGCTCGCTGGCAGCATCGAGGGCTTCGTCCAGCGAAGCTGGGGCGGAAATGCTGCCGTAGAAATTCTGGACGCGGTTGAGCAAGGTGATGGACTTTCCGTCGTAATACAGATCGCGGTTGCGACGGGTGGAATGCACCGCCGCGTGGAACCGGTTGGGACGGCGCACCTGCAAGTCAATCGTCCTGCCCGCCTGGACTCGCTGCCCCGAGGCCAGTTGCACGTCTTGCCAGACCTCCGCGTTTACCGAGAAAAACTGCGCCTGCGCCAGGTAATCACTCATGCGCCGTAGCCATTGATCCGCTTGCGGGGCAATGGCAGGTTTCACCACGGCAGGCTTCGCCATATCCGCAGCCAGCGCGGACATGGCTACCAGCCCCACCAACGCACCGGTGAAAGCCGGACGCAAACAGTGGGTAGCGCGAATGATCATTCGGTTGGTTATTTTCATCTGTGCCTGCGTTTGTCGTGTGTTTTCCAGCGTCATGCTGAGCCTAGTTTATCGCTAGCGGTGCCTGTACAGCGGCCGGTGCCAATAGCCGCGGTTCCAGATCCAGCGGTTCCCGTACCACACCCACGCCCCCCCCACCCACACGAAGTCCGGACCCGGAGCCACGACGACCTGTTCTTGCACCGGT
>CAIQIC010000091.1 GCA_903871765.1 uncultured Lentisphaerota bacterium | reverse complement strand
TCGCATTTTTCCCGAATATTTCCAGGAATTTATAGGGGATATTAGTTGATAGCATCAGAGTTGCACCACGGTTGCGGCCACGCCCGCCGGTCGCGGGAGTACACCGGATTGATACACGATTGCCTCCTGCACGTGATTGAGAATGGAACCGAACGTGTATGTTATCGTCATATTCAGACCATCCGTACAATAGCTGTTGCCCGCGACAGGAAGCAACCCTGTTGGACCGAACAGGTTAATAAGGATTTGGTTGATGGAAGAGATCGTCCCATCGGATATGTTGAACAGCGCCTTCGCCAGGATCAGCGTCCGGTAGGGATCGTCCAGAAGGGCATAGTTCGCCGTGAGAGTCTGACCGTTATAGAAGATTGCCTGATCGAACGGCAGACCGCTCGCTCCGCTTGGTCCCTTCATCCCGAAATAATCGAACGTGGCAATCTGCAATACGCGGCCGACGCCGACGATGCGGCCCCATACGTCGAGTCCGTACCCGACCGCCGTGTTTACATTCCAAATCAAATCATAAAACCGGTCAATGTTCGCGCTCGGATCGATATAGGTGTCGAAATTCGCGATCAACTGCCACAGCGTTGGGCTGTTGCTGAATTGCGACATGATGGTATCGGTGAAGTTCTCCATCAGACCAGCACCAGATTGACATCGGCCAACGCGCCGGTTCCAGGATTATAAGCCGCGAACGTCGGAATCTGATTGATGTTCATCGTGACGGAGTTCTGGTTCGGGATGACGGCGGTCATCGCCTCGCTGCTGATCGTCTGGTTCACCGCGACGGTGTAGGTTCCAGTGCTACCCGTGGTGCCGCTCAATTGTGCGGTGATAAGCGAGCCTGCAAGGACGTTGGCGCCGTAGACGAACTGCCCCGGCATGATGGTGCCAACTGCGGTGATCGAGGCGCCAGAGGACGTTGTGGAGGCGCTGGTGACATACACCCCCGCCCCACCCGGTGTTCCGCTGGTCTGAGAGACGATGGTAGTCCCGACTGGCACGCCAGTTCCTGAGATCACATACCCAGGATAAATTGTTCCGGTGACCGCGCTTGCGGTGAGATTGGTCCCTGATCCCAGGCCGGTGAACGTCGCGCTGGTTATCGCGGTAACGGTCAAAGTCGTGCCGGCAATCGAGCCGGTGAAGGCAACGTCAGGAGGGGTATCGGCGCCGAGTTGGATTTCGATGATCTGCGCCCATGAACCAAGCATCGCGATCTGGCCATAGAACCGGCTGGCGAGTATCCGTCCCCCGATGCGGGCGCGCGAACCGCCATCCAATCCGAGGAACGCCGTGTTGATCGCGTTCGAGATCAAGGCCAGAGCATTGCTCGGGACCGTGGCGCTGTTGGCAATCGTGACCGTGAAGCTGATAGCGACGGCGGTCGGGATCTGGAATGTCACCGCATAGGTTGGAGGGCCAGGACCAAAGCCGGGATTGGGATCGGTGATCGTGACCGTCGTATTCCCGGTATAGTTGCAGCCAGGGTTTTTCTTTTGCCAGATCGCGAAGGCCACAGCAGCGTTTGTCCCCCCGGCGACGCAGACATAAAGGCTGTTGGCTAGAAGGCTGACCCCTCCGGTCACGACGGCACCGGCTGTGTAGTTCTCGGTCACATAGGCATCGATCACGCCCGGAACCGCGAGGACGTTCCCGTAGATCGCGGCATAAAATCCGGCGCCGTTCGTCGCGACCGATGCCGCGCGCCGGGTCTCGAAAGCCGCCCGCGTTTCGACGTTCTCACCCACGACGCCGGATATGACCGAAACCGTGTTCCACGTCGGGATTGCCTGATAGATCGAAACCCCGTTGCTACTCGGGACCGGCGTCGGGCCAGGAAGGGCGGCGGTGAACGGCAGCGTGATCGACCCGCCGGACGGAATGACGCCTGAACCAGTGCAGTTATAGAGGTTCCCCGAGACATCCGAGATCGTCGCGCCGAGGGGGATGACCACACCCACCCCACCTCCGCAGGAGACTTGTAGGACGGTCGGAGCAGCGGGAATGCGGGTCAGGAAATAGATGCGCGCAATGGCATCCTGCATCCGGCCGAAGGCGTAAGCCGGGTCCACCGAATTGAACAAAAGGCACTGCTGATCGTAGCTGTCGCCGATGATGGCGGTATCGCTAATTGCCTGTTGCCCCAGGCCAGTCGTGAGCGCCGGATTGACGTTGCCACCGAATGCGGCGTTCTGATCCGCCTGATATCCGGCCAGGATCGCGCTTTCAGCCGGCGCGACAAAGCCGGTTGTGGTGAAAGCTATCTGGGGAACTGAGGTGGTTCCGCTCATGGCAGTTCCGTCGCGGTGATCGAGACGCCCGTGATGGTCGCGGTGCCGCCAGTAATCGCCGCCAAGCCGACATCAAGCCAATAGGCGGTGCTGAGGGTCAGGCCAGTGACGACGGCGGTCACGGAAAACGGTGCCGTTTCAGCCGTGGTGGCGGCGATGTATTGCTGGAGCGACCCGACAGCCGTCCCAGTGAGGGCGGCAGCGTTCGCGGGCGCGCTGCCCGTCCCGTAGCGGATTTGGACCTTGGCACCGTCAGCAATGGCCGTAGCATTGGCGATGGTTCCCGTGATCGTAATAAGCACCTTGCCTGACGAGGATGGCGTGATCGCACCCGCGAGGCCCATCATTTTGCCGGTCGTGTCGGTCGTGCCGGTGGGATTGCTCGGACTGGCTTGATAGCTGGCATAGGTCTTCACGAGCGCCAGAGTTCCGCTCGCGGCGGGCCAGACCAACGCCACGCTCCCCAGTGTGCCCATCGGCGGAGTCACCGTGATCGAACCAGAGGCAGTGTTATAAACAGCCAACTGTCCGGCAGTCGTTCCAGATGTGCCGAGATTGACCGTCGATGCGTTGATCCCGCCCCCGAAAGTCTGTGCGCCCGACCATGTGTTGGAGACGCCCAACAGCAACGAATTGATCTGGCTAATAGAGAATTGCACCGTCTGGTTTGGACGCAAAGGACCAGCGGCCTGCTGTCCCATTACGATGTCATTGAGTTGTGGAAAAACGGCTGGCGACAGGCAGGAGATCGCCCCCGGCGCGGTCGTTGTGCATGTCG
>CAIQIC010000090.1 GCA_903871765.1 uncultured Lentisphaerota bacterium | reverse complement strand
CTCCTTCAGCGGGCGCGGATTACGGCACAAGTGTCCGTTGGTGATGATGAGAACGCGGGCGCTCATACTGGATTGGTGGGAAGAATCTTGGCGACAAGTGGGTCCACATCGGTGACAGGCGCGGCAGCCGCGGCATCGAGTAACACCCGCCGCAGTTCGGCGTGGGCTTTGCGGTATCGAGTGGCACGACATACGATGGTCGCGCGCCGCAGCGCGCGAGGCAGAAAGTGCAGCCAATCGCCAGCATGGGCATAGTACAGCAGCGAGGTCGGCACTGCGCCGCACAGGCAGCCCAGCAATAGGCTGTCCGTTGAGCGTGGCCGAAGCTGTCGGCGTTCGCGCCATAGCGCCTCGATCACGGTGGGGCTGGGATGCGCCCGAGCAAAAAAGCTCTCCATCACCACTAACTGGCATTGCAGCCACAACGCACGGTCCTGCGAGCGGGCAGTCGTGCGTGTCACCCCGAAGTGCGCGAGCACCTCGGGCAGAAACACCAGCTCGCCCGAAAGCAAGCGTTCGCGTACCTGTTCGATAATGGCGAAAGGGGTCTTTGCCGGCACTAGCGCGCGGGACGATAGGGCCGTGCGGCAGACCATCGCGCCATTGGAATGCAGCGCGTCAACTGCCTGCAAAGCCACCGGCGACTGAAAACGTCGGGGAGCCACGCCCGGCGCACACTGCCAGATGGTTCTCCCGGTATCCGTCCAACGACCATCAACCTCTTCGCGCCAGAGGCGCATATTAGCCCAGGCAAGCGCCGCAGTGGGATGATCCTCAAGCACGGTCAGGGTGTGGGCGAGAAAATCAGGTTCCCACCAATTGTCGTCCTCAAGGATGCTGGCATAGGGTTCGGGCCCGCCGGCAAAAGCATGATTAAAGACAGCGACCGCTCCCCAAGTGCGGGAATGATGTTGGTAATGAATACGGGGGTCGCCCGGTGCCATTTCCGCCAGAATCGCCCCCGGGGAATTATCTTCCGGCCCGTCGTTGTGCAATTCACAAACCCAATCGCTCATCGTTTGCCACAACAAGCTGCGCAGCGCCCGGCGTAACAGTTGTGGTCGACGCTGGGTGAGGAGAAAAACGCGGATGCGGGCCATGGCATCACTCTTTCTCGAAGATGCGGTTGTGACCCACGTTAAAGACGTTTTTGAAGCCGAGTCCGGGCAGACGTAGGCAGGCGCTGGAAACCGACTCGTACCCCTTCCAGAACGCGGTTCCGGGAAGGTCGTAGGATGCATCGTCCATCACCAGCCATCCGCCGGGCGCCACCTTGGGGGCATAGTTGGCGAGATCCGTGCTGACCGCTTGGTAGGTATGGCTGCCGTCGATATAAATTACATGAAAGCGGTCGCTCTGCACGGCGGCGAGCACCTCCGGGGCGTTCGAATAACAGCGGATCCAGCGCACACTGCCGAAATCCAGCCCATAGCGGGCGAACAGCCGCCGCACGATCTGTTCGTAGTCGTCCGCGGGATAAAAATCACCACTGCGAGCCCGGGCGCGAAACCAAGGGTTCAGCCTGACCTGCAACCTGCGCCACCAGCGTGAGGCTGGCAGGGGCTGTCCCTCAAACGGAGTGATGGCATGGAGGCGGAGCGGCCAGCCGTGGGTTTTCGCCAGCAATGCCCACAGGGAGACCACTTGTCCCTTGAATACACCGATTTCAAGGACCTGTGCACTGCCGAAACGATCTTGGGCTGAGGCCAGCAGTAACTGCCACAAGGCATGGAAGGCTGGATCGCCAAAGCCGAGCTGGTTCTGTTCCACATGCCGGCGATGCTCAGCCAGCAATGGATCGGCGGCGGTAGCGGCGGTGAACTCGGCAAATACCCGATCGTTGTGGGCAGCGGTATTTTCGTAGCGGTTTACCTGCCGCTGAAACTCCTCGGCCAGCGGGTTCATGGGTGGAACCATCGATGGATCCGGCGGGCCAGCTTCCACCCCACCAAACGGGCGAGGAGACGCTGATGCGCCCCCATCTCCGGTCGCACGGCCGATCCACCAAGCGCCCTGACCTCCAGGGCGGCTCGGTGACTGAGATCCGGTGCATCGGGGTAGATCTCATATTCCAGCCACTGCCAGTAATCGGCCAGTGCCCGCTGCACCCGCGGTGAATCCTCTACGCGTCGCATGTGTCCTGCAATCAGTTCGACTGAGCGGACCAGTGATTCGAACGCGCGCTCTTGTGCAGCGCGCCGTTCAGCTCGAGAAACTTCGTAATCCGGGTTG
>CAIQIC010000089.1 GCA_903871765.1 uncultured Lentisphaerota bacterium | reverse complement strand
GGTATGGAGCGGCTGATGCAGTTGCTCGCCGAGCACGGTTTTACCGGACGCCAGTCTGCTATCGTCGCACCTGGCAAAGATATTGCTTGGGACACCTTGATCAAGCTGCCGGAAGCCGGGCGAACCGTGGGTGTCGTGGTCAAATCCAGCCTCTATCCTGGCGTAATCGAACAGCTTCTCCTGCGAATCGGTCATGGGTCCAAAGCTGGCGCGGCCCGCGAAAAAGATCCCATCCCTTTGGTCATGACCTCCCGGGTATCCGAATCGTCTTTCGAGCATTGCTTGAAACGCGGTTTGAACGTCCTCGATCTCGAAGGGAATATCTTTCTGAAGTTGAAGGGACTATGCCTCGAACGGTATCGCCCCATGGCCAGGAACGAAAGACCGCGCGTGGCAGGCACCGCCTTCACCGCCAAGGCTTCCCGACTTGTCCGGGTCTTGCTGGCGCAGCCGGAAAAAAAATGGCGGCAAAAGGACTTGGCCGCCGCGACGCAGATGAGCACCGGCTATGTCAGCCAGATCGTCGGGAAGCTCGCGGCCGACGGCTTGATCTCTGCCCGCGGGGAGGTCCGCCTGACCGAACCGGACCGGTTGCTGGACGAATGGGCGTCCCGTTATCGCTTCGACCGCCACCGGAAACGGTCCTACGCCGTTAATTTCGCCGCCTACGAGGAAGGGCTGCGGAAGGTGGCCGATGAACTCGAACGGGGCGGCGTCCATTTCGCCTTCACCGGCTGGAGCGGCGCCTTCCTCCGGGCGCCCTACGGCATCCCGCCGGCGATCATGGCTTATATTGACCGTGAGCCCCAACCCGATTCCTTGTCCGCCCTTTTCCCTGTGGCACGCGAAGGCAATGTTTGGCTCTACCTGCCGCAGGATGCCGGCGTGTTGCAGGTCACCCAGATGGCCCAGGCGCTCCCCGTGGTGACCGATGCGCAGTTGTACGTTGACCTCCGCACCATGCCCGGCCGCGCCCGGGAACAAGCCGAAGTCCTGCGCGAAAAATGCCTCCAATGGAAGCAGCCCTGATGCCCCCCAAACCACAGACGATCACAGGGTATTCCGCCGCCACCACGGAACTGGCGGAACGCGTCCTGCTCGAAGTCTGGAGCCGCCTCGGCGCCTACCGGCCCCATCTGGTGCTCGTGGGCGGACTGGTGCCACGCTACCTCATCAATCAGAGGACAGCCCAACCTTACCTTCAGGGACAGCCCGCTGCCCGCCACTGCGGCTCGATGGACGTGGATCTCGGCATCAGCCTCGCCGTGGCTGACCTGCACGCCTATCGTTCGATACGCGATACACTCGTCGGCACACTTGGCTTCCGCCCGGGAACGAATCCCAAGGGACGGGAACAGCGCCATTCCTTTGTGACAACCATCGGCGGAACCGATGTCAACATTGACTTCCTCACCACGCGGTATCACGGCCCCGACAACTCCCTGCTGCGAGAAATGGAGAGCGAACTCAGCGCCATCCAGGTGGACGGACTGGGCCTGGCCCTTACCGACCCCTTGGACGTACCGGTGACCGGACTACGGCTTGCCGGCGGCCTGACCACGGAACTGGTGCGGGTCTGCCGGCCTGTGCCGTTCGTGGCTCTGAAAGCGCTGGCCTACGAGGACCGCCGCGAACCCAAGGATGCCTATGACCTGGTCTATCTACTGACCTATTTCCCTGGCGGCGCCGCTGTGGTGGCGAACCTGGCCACGGATGATGAAAGAAGGGCCGAAGCGTTCCAGCGGGCCCTGGCTGCCCTGGACCATCACTTCGCCAGCCCTGAACATGATGGACCTGGCGACTGCGTCAGCTTCAACCAGGACCCAGCCCAACGCGCGCCCGCCTTCGCCGCCGTCCAGGAATTCCTCCGGAACCTGCCAAAATGAATACCTTGGCGATCAAACCAATCCTGGTCCCGCTGGCCGTTGCCGCACCCCGCGGCAAGCCATGCCCGCATTTTAGCTTTAATTTATCCAAGTTGCTGGCGGAATTGAACGAGGCGCTGGTGGCCTGAACATAGTTTAAATAAATCTTAACATAGAATGTTAATAGTTTATTGACATGGGCCGGCCATGCAGATATATTTTCACACAACGAAGCTGCAGAAGCTGTGCAACAACGCCAAGGAAGCGGTTCGCACGTTGGGACCCGCCGAGGCCAGGAAACTGATGCAAAGGTTGCAGGAGTTGGAGGCGGCGGAGACCCTGGCCGATATCGCCCGGGTACCCCCGCCACGGTGCCACGAATTGACGGGTGATCGGGCGGGACAGATTTCGGTGGATCTGCAGCATCCATATCGCCTGATCTTCATCCCAGCCAACGAGCCGATCCCCTGCCGGCCTGATGGCGGGCTGGAGTGGGACAAGGTCACGGAAATCGAAATCGTCGAAATTACGGATACGCACTGAGGGCCGAGGGCGACAACATGAAAGCCAACCGACAACTGACCTATCAGCCAGACTATGCCATTCCACCGGGGGAGACCCTGCGCGAGGTTGCGGAGTCGTTGGGCATGACCCAGCAGGAACTGGGTATCCGCACAGGCCTTACGGTCCAGTCGCTCAGCCGCATTATTAAAGGCGACCAACCGATTTCGTACGAGACGGCCAACGCCTTGGAAATGGCCGCGGGGGTCCCCGCGCGCTTCTGGAACAATCTGGAGGCGCGTTACCGGGAACGGCTCACCCTGCTGGAGGAAAACAAACGACTGGCCGGGGATCTGGATTGGCTCCGGAGCATTCCGACCGCGGAGTTGGTGCGCCGGGGCGTTTTGCAAGACCATGCCGATGCGGTAGGCTTGCTCCGCAACACCCTTTCGTTCTACGGGGTCAGCAGCGTGGCCGCGTGGCATGTTTTGTGGGACAAGCCGGCGGTGGCGGCGCGACGTTCACCCTGCTTTGAATCCCATCCCGGCCCCGCCTCCGCCTGGATCCGGCTAGGCGAGTTGCAAGCTCAGAAGCTACCTTGCCAGCCCTACAACCGGGAACTGTTGGTGCAGCGCATACCCGCGCTGCGAGCGTTAACCAGAGCAGCGGATGCGACGGCCATGTCCGAAAATATACAGCAACTCTGCGCCGCGTGTGGGGTGGCGTTGGCGCTGGTGCAGGAAATGAAGAAAGTGCCCTGGAACGGGGCCACCAAGTGGCTGTCGCCCGGGAAGGCGATGATCCTGTTGAATTTGCGCGGCAAGGGGGAGGACAGATTCTGGTTCTCCTTCTTCCACGAGGTCGGCCACGTCCTGCACGACTCGAAGAAAGACTTACTGATCAATGACGGTTCGACCGCCGATCCCCGGGAACAGCGCGCCAATGCTTATGCCGCCGAAACCTTGATCCCGGCCAGCCAGAATGCGCGGATTTCAGCGGCACGCACCGTTAAGGATATTCAGCGCCTGGCCGATGAACTGGAACTTGCGCCCGGCATCGTTGCCGGACGTTATCAGTTTCTCACGAATAAATGGGGCGCCTTCAAACCGCTCATCCGGAAATTCGTTTGGACATGAACATCAAAGACGTCATCAAGACCATCAACCAGATGCAGGCGGATGGCGTCATCGAACACTATGCCATCGGCGGTGCGGTCGGAGCGACCTTTTATCTCGAGCCGACCTCAACACTTGATGTAGATATCTTTGTTTCATTCAAAACCGAGGCGGACTCCCTCATTATATCCCCTAAACCGATCTACGATTATCTGACGGCACACGGTGGCGTGATTGAAAAGGAATACATCGTCATCGCGGATACACCTGTTCAATTCCTGCCACCCAATGGACCGCTCGCTGAAGAGGCGCTGAGAGAAGCACCGGAGAAAGATGTGGATGGTGAGCCGGTGCGGGTCTTTACAGCGGAGCACTTGGCTGCCATCGCCCTCCAAACCGGGCGCGGAAAGGACAAGGCGCGTCTTGTACAATTTATTGAGGAGGGCGCTCTCGATCTGGAAAGATTTCAATCCATTATCGCTCGACACGGCCTCGGCGAACGATGGGCTCTATTTGAGAAACAGTTTCTTGGCGATGCGACATGAGCCCAGAATTTCAGCGAATTCTCGACAGCAAGCGCGAAATGCGCCGAACCCTAGCGGCGCGGCCCATCGCCGTTAAACTACGAATGGTCGAAGAACTTAGCGAGCGCGCCTTGGCTGCACGGAAGGACACAGCACCTGCTCCTCCCGATGCGCCCTGGCCTATTCCAACACACTGGCATTGGCGTAGAATGTCTGATGTGTCATCAATCGTTGGCGGTGGAACACCCAGGACAGATAGGCCTGAGTATTTCGGGGGTGATGTCCCATGGATCACACCTGCTGACTTGTCCAAATACGAAGCGAAGATAATATCGCGCGGTCGCCGGAATATTACCGTGGAGGGGCTTGCAAATTCAGGGGCACAGATTTTGCCCAAAGGAACCGTGCTCTTCAGTTCAAGGGCACCGATCGGCTATGTCGCCATCGCGGCAAATCCCGTCGCGACTAATCAGGGTTTTAAAAGTTTCGCGCTTCACGATGAAGTCATACCCGACTTCGTCTATTATTACCTTCAACGAGCAAAAGACCTGGTGGTATCACTTGCGAGCGGAACGACATTTCTTGAAATTTCTGGCAAGAAAGCCGCTCAAATTCCGATTCCCGTCCCACCCATCCCCGAGCCGCGCCGGATCGTGGCGGAGATTGAGAAGCAATTTACGCGGCTGGAGGCGGGCGTGGCCGCGCTCAAGCGTGTCCAGGCCAACCTCAAACGCTACCGCGCCGCCATTCTCAAAGCCGCCTGCGAAGGTCGCCTAGTCCCCACAGAAGCAGAGCTGGCACGCAAGAAACCTGAAACCAGAAACCTGAAACCTGAGTTCGAAACCGGCGAACAACTCCTCGCCCGCATCCTCGCCGAGCGCCGCAAGCACTGGCTTGCCCGCCGTAGCCTCGGCGATGGCGGGACCGGCAAGGGCAAATACAAAGAACCCGCCACCACCGGCACCACCGGCTTGCCGAAGCTACCGGAAGGCTGGTGCTGCGCGACTGTGGAACAGCTGAATTTGGCCAACCGACCATGCGCATACGGCGTCCTTCAGCCCGGTGACGATCTTCAAGACGGAATCCCATTCGTCCGCGTCGGCGACATCAACGACGGCAAATTAGACACCAGCAATCTGAAAATGATTTCCCCCGTAATTGCTGCACAGTATCCGCGCACGAAACTACAAGGCGGCGAGTTGGCAATCACATTGGTTGGCGCAATTGGGCGAACAGCGATTATTCCTGACAGTCTTGCCGGTGGAAACACAGCGCGCGCCGTCGGTATCGTGCCCTTGTCCAAGCTTCTCAGCGCGCATTGGGTTGAAATCTGGTTTCGAAATCCGCGCAAGATTGCGGAGATGACCGCCAAGTCTCACGAGGTTGCGCGAAAGACGCTGAATCTGGAGGACGTACGCGCTGCTTCCGTCGCGTTGCCCCCGCTGGCCGAGCAGACGCGGATCGTGGCAGAAGTCGAGCGGCGGTTGAGCGTGGTGGACGAACTGGAAGCGGTGGTAACTGCGAACCTCCAGCGCGCCAGCCGACTGCGCAAATCGACTCTGCAAACAGCATTTACAGGAGGATGAACCCATGCCAACTACTAGACATGTTGCGGTCAAAGATCTGAAGCTTGACTTGATGAACTTTCGTACGGTTAAACAGAAAAATGACACCGAGGCAATACACGCACTAATCTCAATTCATCCTGACTGGTTTTGGTCATTGACTGAAAGTCTTGTAGATGATGGTTATCATCCCACGGAAAATATAATTGTTTTGGAGGGCGGAGAGGACGGCCATGATCTAATCGTCAAAGAGGGGAACCGTCGTATTTCCGCGCTGAAGCTAATTCATGGATACGTCAAGCGCATCCAATTTGGAGTTCCTTCACACCTTGAGTCGAAGATCGCTAGCCTGTCGGAAGAATGGAAATCGGCTAATAACTCCGTTCCTTGCGCAGTCTATGTGCCGAGCGAAGCCGATATCGTAGACAAGGTCGTGACCCTCACACATGGAAAAGCAGAGCAAGCTGGCCGGGATAAATGGAATGCCGTCGCAAGGGCTCGCCATAACCGGGATATGAGTAACGCAAGTGAGCCAGCACTTGATCTTTTGGAAAAATATACGAAGAACGGGGAAAATCTAACTTCGCAACAAGCGGAGCGATGGGCCGGTGACTACCCGCTGGCTGTTTTACAGGAAGCAGTCAAACGTCTTCCCTCGAGGTTTGGCGTGGCCTCCTCACGTGTATTAGCTGATCAATATCCAACAGAGATCCCGAACAAAGCGATTTTAGAGAACATACTCCGAGATATCGGAGTTGGAACTCTTGATTTCGTAACCATCCGCGATAAGAGCACAGACTTTGCAACAACTAACTCTGGACTCAACTCAACATTGGCAACTGAGAACTCCAACGAAGCTGCCGGCGGATCCACAAATGACAATGCGCCTGACGAGGCAGTTTCGGCCGGCTCAGCGCCGAAGAAGACGAAAGCTGTTTCGTCAGATGATCCAAGGGCTGTACGACGGGCCTTGCGGAAATTCCAGCCAAGAGGCGATAATCGAGAAAAATTGGTCACATTGCTAATTGAAGCTCGCAAGCTGAAGATCACCGATCATCCTCACTCATTCTGCTTTCTTTTGCGGAGCATGTTTGAGATCTCTGCAAAAGCGTACTGTAATGATTATGCTGCTAACGGTGGCCCGGCGGCTACCAAGGCTGACGGAAATGATCGGCCGCTCGTGGATATTTTGCGCGATATCACGCAGCAGCTGACGAGAAGCAACAAGGACAAGAATATGGTGAAAATGCTTCATGGGGCTATGACGGAGCTCGGGAAAAAGGAAGGTATTCTTTCTGTCACTTCGATGAATCAGTTGATTCACAACCCGAAGATTTCGGTCAACGAAACGCATGTCAGCTCGTTGTTTGGCAACATATTCCCTCTACTGGAGGCGATGAATCGATAACTATTGACGGCCGATGGCTTTGATCATTTATGGAGTCCACAATATGTCGCGCTATAACACTCCTTTGCGCTATCCAGGCGGGAAGCAGAAGCTATCTGGCTTCATTCTGGATGTTATGACCACTAATAGTCTCGGAGGTGGGGATTATGTGGAACCTTACGCTGGTGGCGCGGGTGTCGCACTTGAGCTTTTATTGCACGGGGATGTGGCGCGGATTCACCTGAATGATTCTTGTGTTGGAGTATATGCTTTCTGGCGTTCCATACTTACCAAAACGGAGGAGTTCTGCCGCCGCATATCGAGTGCGTCGGTCACAATCGATGAGTGGCGACGTCAGAAGGAAATACTATCACGCGCGGCCGAATACGAGCAGATCGATGTCGGATTCAGCATGTTCTACCTCAACCGGTGCAATCGTTCCGGTATTGTTGCTACGGGCGGGGTCATCGGGGGGGTGCATCAAACTGGCGAATGGAAGATGGATGCGAGATTCCCGAGGAATGAATTAATCAGGCGTATCGAGGCAATTGCATTGAAAAAGAATTCCATTGCTGTAAGAAACTGGGACGCCGAAAAGTTCATGGTGGAATACCTGCCCAACCTTCCAAGGACGACTCTGGTTTACTGCGATCCACCTTACTTTCATAAAGCTCAGCGGCTTTATCTCAACCATTATACAGCAGCCGATCACGTCCGAATTGCGGATGTGATTCAGAGAACAATAAAGCAACCGTGGATGGTTTCGTACGACAATGTGCCTGAAATCATACAATGTTATTCGGGGCGAGCTTCATTCTCTTACGATCTTCAATACCATGCATCTAGGGCACGCAAGGGCAGTGAAGTTATATTTATATCTGACAGCTTAGAATTACCAGGCTGTTCGTCCATTCCTGGCATAAACGCGGCCCTAGGAGCAAAAGATACATCGCCAGCGAAGTTCGTTCGTGCTGGATGAACTTAATACGCTCTGGTTATACCGAAATGGACGTGGCACGGGGACAAGGCGAGCGGAACCGCGCGTTTTCCGGCACGTTGACAAGCGCGGCGCACAGCGGGTAAAATGAACGCGTGATGATGACGAATCCATCCATAGCGGTGAATCCAGCCTTGCTCTCGTGGGCGCGCGAGGAAAGCGGCTACGACGTGGAGCGCGTGGCGCACCGGCTGCAGGTCAAGGAGGAGCGCGTGCGGGCCTGGGAAAAGGGCGAGCGCCAGCCGACGTTCCACCAGGCGGAGGCGCTGGCGCGCTTTTTCCACCGCCCGCTGAGCGTCTTTTTCATGCCGCGCCCGCCCCAGTTGCCGCCGCTGGCAACGGAGTACCGGCGTTTGCCCGACCTCGAACCGGGACAGGAATCGCCCGAATTGCGGCTCGCTTTGCGCCAGATGCTCACGCGCCGCGAGGTGACGTTGAACCTGATGGGCGAGCTGGGCGAACCGATTCCGGAGTTTGCATTGCGTGCCCATTTGCGGGAATCGCCAGCCGCTGTCGGTGCGCGACTCCGCCATGCGACGGGTATTGATGTTCAGACGCAACTCGGCTGGGCCAACGAGTGGGAGGCGTGGCGGGCGTGGCGGGCGGGCATCGAGCAGATGGGCGTGTTGGTTTTTCAGTTCATCAAGGTTTCATTGCGCGAAGTGCGCGGACTGGCGTTGCTGCGCATGCCGCTGCCCGTGGCCGCCATCAACGGCAAGGAAATACCCGAGGCCAAGGCGTTCTCCCTCTTTCACGAGGTGGTGCATCTGATGCTGGCGGCCAGCCATGAGGAAGCGGCAGCCGTGCGGGAGCAGCGCATGGGCGAAGCCTGGCTGGCCGTGGAGCGCTTCGCCGAAATGGCCGCCAGCCACGCGTTGGTGCCGGACGCCGCTCTGCGCACTGTGGTGGCACAATCCGGCGTACCCCCGGGCGCCTGGGATATCGAAAATGTCAGGTCCGTGGCCCGGCGTTTTCGGCTGACGCCGCTCGCCATAGCGACGCGCCTGCGGGAGTCCGGGTTCATGGATTGGGATCAATACAACCAATGGCGCGGGCAATGGGAGGCGTATGTGGCGACGTTGCCGCCGCGGCGGGGCGGCTTTGCCACGCCGCTGGAAAAGGCGGTTAATCGCGCAGGCCGACCGTTCGCCCAACTGGTGGTGGAAGCGCTGGCGGCCAACCGCATCACGCCGGTGGAAGCGTCGCGTTACCTCGACCTGAAATTTGAGCATTTCGATAAACTTCGCGAAAACCTGACCTCCGGGCCGGGGGATACCGCCTTGGATGAGTAATCCTGCCCCAGCGCCCGTCTATTCGGTCGATTCCAGTTCGCTGATGGATTGGCAGGGGCGCTATTATCCGCCGGATGTATTCGTCGGAATCGTGGCAGGTGTTGATGCCTTGATTTCCGCTGAGCGGTTTATTGCGCCTGCCTTGGTGCAGGAGGAACTTCAAGCCGTCGGCACGGCGGGTTTGATTCAGTGGGCAGAAAACCACGCCGGGATTTTCACACCCACGGCCGAAGTATTGGCTGAAGCGCAGATGATTCAGAACCAATTCACCGGCTTGCGCGATCCACGTGCAGAATATGAAGAGGCCGATGCCTACGTGATTGCATTGGCCAAAATGCGGGGCGCGACGGTCGTGACGCAGGAAACCCCCGCCGCCGAGAAGCGCAACCCGAAACGCACCCATTTTATCCCTGATGTTTGCCGCGAGTTGGGCATCCCCTGCATCAGTCTTCTCGGCTTGATGCGGCGCGAAGCATGGAGATTCTGAATCCAACCGCCTTCACCAGTCCTGAAAGAGGCAGACAGCAACAACCCATGAGCAATCCCCAGCAACTTGTCCAGAAACTCCCGCCTACGCTGAAGCTACGTCGGGCAAGCTGGAACATCTTATGACGAATCCATCCGCTCTCATTTCCAAACTGTGGAACTATTGTTCGATTCTCCGGGACGACGGTTTATCGTACGGCGATTACGTCGAGCAGTTGACGTTTCTGCTGTTCCTCAAGATGGCCGAGGAACAGAGTCAGCCGCCGTTCAGCAAACCGTCAACGGTGCCGAAGGGCTACGACTGGCCGAGCCTGCTGGCCAAGGACGGCGACGAGCTGGAGACGCATTACCGGCATGTGCTGGAAACGCTGGGCAAGAAGTCCGGCATGCTGGGCCTGATATTCCGCAAGGCGCAGAACAAAATCCAGGACCCGGCCAAGTTGCGCCGGCTGATCGTGGACCTGATCGACAAGGAGACCTGGTCCAGCCTCTCCGCCGACGTTAAAGGCGACGCCTACGAAGGGCTGCTGCAGAAGAATGCCGAGGACGTGAAGGGCGGCGCGGGCCAGTACTTCACCCCGCGCGCGCTGATCGCTGCCATGGTGGCCGTCATGGCCCCGCAACCCGACCAGACGATCTGCGACCCCGCCTGCGGCACGGGCGGGTTCCTGCTGGCGGCGCACGATTACATCGCGCGGTTGCCCGGCTTGGACAAGGCGCAGAAGAAGCGGCTCAAGAATGACACGCTGTTCGGCGTCGAATTGGTGGATAGCGTCACGCGCCTCTGCGCGATGAACCTGCTGCTGCACGGCATCGGCAGCGAATCCGCCGAGTCCGATCTGCCCATCGTCACCAAGGATGCGCTCGCCGGCAAGCACGGTGAATACGACATGGTGCTGGCCAATCCGCCGTTCGGCAAGAAGAGCAGCGTCACCATCGTCAACGAGGCGGGCGACCAGGAGAAGGAAAGCCTGATCATCAACCGCGACGACTTCTGGGCGACCACGAGCAACAAACAACTCAACTTCCTCCAGCACATCTTCACGATCCTCAAGCAACAGGGCCGCGCGGCGGTGGTGTTGCCGGACAACGTGCTGTTCGAAGGCGGCGCCGGCGAGACGATCCGCCATGCCCTGCTCAAACAGGCCGACGTCCATACCCTGCTGCGCCTGCCCACGGGCATCTTCTACGCCCAGGGCGTCAAGGCCAACGTCCTGTTCTTCGACCGCAAGCCGGCCAGCGAAAAGCCGTGGACGAACAAACTCTGGATTTACGACCTGCGGACCAACCAGCATTTCACGCTCAAGGAGAACCCGCTCAAGCGCGCCGACCTCGACGACTTCGTCGCCAGCTACAACCCCAAGAACCGCCACCAGCGGAAGGAGACCGAACGCTTCAAAGCCTTTGCCTACGACGACCTCCTCAAACGCGATAAGGTCAACCTCGATATCTTCTGGCTCAAAGATGACGCCCTAGAGGATTCCGCCAACTTGCCGGCCCCCGAAATCATCGCCCAGGAAATCACCGACGACCTGGAAGCTGCCCTGGAGCAGTTCGCCGACATCGCCGAGGATTTGAAATCTCCGAAGAACGGCAATCGGGCACGGAAGATGTTGGCAAAATGAACCCTTCTCCGGTATAAGAACTTTTTACGCTGAAGGAGCCGTGCCCCATGCTGGAAGACATCGAAGCCCGTTTGGAGAAGCTGAAGGGAGCCCTCGCGGAGATGCGGGGGTATCTTTGACGTTGCCGGCAAACAAAAGGTGCTGGCCGAATACGAGAACCAGGCTGCCGCGCCGGAGTTCTGGAACGACCAGGCCAAGGCCCGCGCCATCATTGACCAGACCAACGCCCTCCGCGCGGTGCTGAACCCGGTCGAGGACCTGGGCCAGCGTGTGGACGACCTGACGGTCTTGGTGGACATGGCCCGCGAGGAGCAGGTGCCCGCCGCCCAGAAGAGCTTTCTCCGGGAAGTCGCCGCCGAAATGGCGAAGGCCGAGCAGGCCCATGAGCGTTTCGAATTGCAATCGCTGCTCGGCGGCCGGCTGGACCCGAATAATGCCTACCTCAGCCTGAATGCCGGCGCCGGCGGCACGGAGGCCTGCGACTGGACCGACATGCTGCTGCGCATGTTCGTCCGGTACGCCGAACGGCACGGTTTCCAGGTCAATTATCTGGAATACACCCCGGGCGACGAGGCGGGCGTCAAAAGCTGCACGCTGCTGATCACCGGCCCCTTCGCCTACGGCTACTTGAAGTCCGAGCGCGGCGTGCACCGGCTGGTGCGCATCAGCCCGTTCGATTCCAACAAGCGCCGGCACACCTCCTTCGCCGCGCTGGACCTGGTGGCCGAGGTGGACGATACCATCGAGATCGAAATCCTGGACAAGGATTTGCGCGTCGACACTTACCGCGCCGGCGGCGCCGGCGGCCAGAAGGTCAACAAAACCGACTCCGCGGTGCGGCTGACCCATCTGCCCAGCGGCGTGGTGGTGGCCTGCCAGGCGGAGCGCTCGCAGCACGCCAACCGCAACAAGGCGATGAAGCTCCTCAAGGCCAAGCTCTACGAGATCGAACTCGACAAAAAGCGCAAGGAGCAGGAGAAGCACTACAGCGAAAAAGGCGACATCGCCTGGGGCCACCAGATCCGCTCCTACGTCCTCCAGCCCTATCAGATGGTCAAGGACCACCGCACCGACGTCGAAACCAGCCAGACTCAGGACGTGCTCGACGGCGACCTCGACAAATTCATCGAAGCCTACCTGAAGCTGCGCCGCGGGCAGGAGGATTAAGCGCGGCGCGCCGGGAGGTGGGCCGCGCCGGCCCGATGAGCGCGATGACATAAATTCGAATATCGAAACTCGAAATCCGAAACAAATTCGAAACTCGAAATCCGAAAGACGAAAACAAATATACTGCCGTGCTGGTGTTTTGAAATTTTCTATTCTTCATTCGATATTATTTTGGATTTCGATATTCGGATTTCGAATTTATCTGGTGCCATGCGTTATGCTCGTTTCCATGAGGTTGACTGGGCCCACTGGACGCCCGTGGAGCGGGCGACGCTGCTCTTCGTGCTGCGCGACGGGCAAATCCTGTTGATCCATAAGAAGCGCGGGCTCGGCGTGGGCAAGCTCAACGGGCCCGGCGGCCGGCTGGAGCCGGGCGAAACGCCCCTGGCCGCCGCCCTCCGCGAAACGCAGGAGGAGATTTGCATCACGCCCACCGGCGTGGCCGTCGCCGGCGAACTGCTGTTTCAGTTTGTGGACGGCTTCTCGATCCACGGCTACGTCTTCACCGCCACCGGCTTCGAGGGCGAGCCGCGGGAAACCGCGGAGGCGATTCCGGTCTGGGCGCCGACCGACGCCCTGCCGTATCACCGCATGTGGGCCGACGACCGCGTCTGGATGCCGTTGCTGCTCCAGGGCAAGAAGTTCAACGCGCGCTTCCTCTTCGACGGCGACCTGCTGCTTGGCTGCGACGTGGATCTCCTGGTCTGAACATTACAGCGGTTTGGGATTGGGGAGCACAGGCGTCTCGCCTGTCTTGGTTGGCGTCCCCGCCAACCATGGCTGACTTTGCACGCAGGATATGTGGCGGACGGGGACGTCCGCCACGGCAGGCGAGACGCCTGCGCTCCC
>CAIQIC010000088.1 GCA_903871765.1 uncultured Lentisphaerota bacterium | reverse complement strand
CGGCTGTTGTTCCGGCCCAGGATGTAGCCCAGCAGCAGGCCGAAGCCCGCCGCACCGCCGATGTAGGGCCATGGATTCTTGTGGACTTGCTCATCCACCTGCTTGGCCTTCTCGAGGCCGTATTCCTTCGCCTGCGCGGCGGCTTCCACAGCGCGCTTCTTCGCGGCTTCCAGCGCCTGCGCGACCGTGTGCTCGGACTCCAAGACGGCGTCCTTCAAATGCGCATACTTGTCCGTCAGTAGATGCTGGAATTCCGTCTTCTTCTCGCGGGCCGCCTCATTCAGCAGTTTGAGCGCCTCGGAGATTTTTTCATTGCTGGTCGTCGCTGTTTCCATGATCCGCCCTCCCATGTTGGTTGCGTTTCTCAGCCGCTTAAGGCGGCCTACTCTGGTACGGTTCACCTTACGGCCACGCCGGGCATTTGTCAAAGGCGTTCACCATCCTGCTGCCTCACCGGCCGCCATGCGCGCAAGGCCTTGCCCCTGCCCGCCATCGGACCGCTGCCTGGCGTTACATGTGCTTTCCAATTCCGCCGTGCCGTGTTAGTCTGTCGGCATGGTACCCATCATACCGGACATGCAGATGGCGTTGATTTGCGACGACGTCCGCCAGGAGAACAACGGCAAGTTCATGCTGATCGGCCTGTTCGATTCCATCATGGCCCAGCGCCTGCCGCTGACCTATCCGCGACTGTTTATTGTTACGCGCTGGTGCAGCGGCGAGGGGATTTTCGAGCAGCGCACGCGCCTGGTGCGGCCGGACCAGCACACCCCCGTGGCGGAGGGCCAGGCCATCCAGGTCAAGTTGTCCGGCGGCGCGGCGACGGCGACCAACATCGAACTGTTTCTGAACGTGAATTTCCACGAGGCCGGCCTGCACTGGATCGAGATCCTGCTCGACGGCGATCTCAAGATCCGCTTCCCGCTGCGGGTGAACCTCCATCCGGCCGGCGCGGCGGCGCCGCCGCCCGCGTGACGCCATGGCGTATCGCGTGGGACATGTGCTCGAATATGTGCTGCTGCGCAGCCTGACGGCGCTCGTGGGCCTGCTGCCGCACCGTGCCGCGCTGGCGTTGGCTTGGGCGCTGGCGGCCGTGGCGCGCGGTCCGGCGCGGCGCCGCCTGCGCACCGCTGCCGCGCGGGTGGCGGAGGTTTTCGGTGGGCAGTTCGACCCGCGCGCGCGCCGCGCTGTCGTCCGCCGCGCGTGGCGCAATCTTTTTTTCAACGCGGTCGAGGTGATGCGCATTCCGCGGCTGACGCCGGCGCGACTGCTGCGGCTGACGCGCTGGGACGATCCGGGCGGGCTGCGGGAGTATCTGCGGGCCGGACGCGGTGCCATCCTCGCCGTGCCGCATATGGGTAACTGGGACCTGGCAGGCGTCGCGGCCCCCTCCCACGGCATCCCGGTCTTCTTTATGGCGCGCCGGCAGAAGAATCCCCTGACCGATGCGTACCTGAACCGGCTGCGCAGTCAGACCGGCGTGGAGGTTGTGCTCACGGATTCCCGGTCGCTGCGGGAGGTGGTCCGCCGGTTGGCGCGTGGCCAGGTGCTGGCCATTCTGCCAGATGTGCGCGCCAAGCGGGCCGCGTTGGACATCGCTTTTCTTGGCGGCCGGGCCAATCTCGGCCGCGGACTGGCGCTGTTTGCCCGCGCGGCCGGCGTGCCGGTTTTTCCGACCTACTGTCGGCGCACCGACTGGACGCAACACGTTTTCACCAGCTTGGAACCGATCTGGCCCGATCCCGCGGCGGATCCGGATGCGGACGAGCGTCGGATCACGCAGTCGGTCATGGAGCGGGTAGAGCCGGCCATTCGCGCCCAACCCGAGCAGTATTTCTGGTTCAACAAACGCTGGGTGTTGGAGCCGCTGGGCAAATCCCCGCCGGACGGCCCTCCGGCGGCGTGAAGACTCGCCCGTCTTTGTCGGCCGGGTCAGGTCCGGCCGCCGGACAGCAGAATGCGGATGACATCGGCGGCGGTATAATCCGGCTTGTCCAGCGAGCAGAAGCGGCCGATCCCGGCAAAGTCGTCGCCTAGGGTGACGAGCGGCAGCTCCTCGCTGCCATCGGCGAGTTTCTGGGACATCCCGACGTTGGCGATCAAAGCGTTGCACAGGCACTTCCGGCCCTTGATCAGTTCCGGCTTGCCGCCCTTGGCCACAAACGCGGCCTCTGCTTCGGCGGCGCAGCGGTAACCGATGGAGCCGTCCGCGCGGCGATAGGCTTCGCGCAGGAAGCCCAGGTCGCATACCCGCCGGCGGTTCAGATACACGGCGTTGTCCGAAAGGGTCCCCTCCAGTTCGGCCACCTTGAACGGGAAGCCCGTCGGCGAGGCGATCGGATCGGTGAATACTTTGGCTTGGCCCGTCAGCGCCTTATGAATGAGGGCGTGCCGCAGTTCCGGTGTGAGCCCCGATTCCACACAGAGGGCGAAGGGCGTGCCCACTTGCACTCCGGCGGCTCCGGCCGCCAGCGCTGACTGCACGCGCTCGGGCGAACCGTACGAACCCGCCAGCCAGAACGGCAGGCCCAGCTTGCGCAGCACTTCCAAGTTGACCTCGTCCCGCGGACCGTACTGGGGTTGCCCATCCGCCGTCAGTTTCAGGAGTCCCCGCGGCGGGGCGTTGTGTCCGCCGGCCAGCGGCCCTTCGACGACGAAGCCGTCTAGGGGGCCTTTCATCTTCTTGCACAGAATCAGCGCCAGAGCGTCGGAGGATATGATCGGCAGGAACTGCGGCCGTGTCAACGGCGGCAGGCTCTGGGCGGATTCACGGAACAGGGCGGGATCGAAGATCATGCGACAGTCCCCGCCGGCCTGGGCGTCGGCAACGTGTATGGTGTAGATGGCCGGCTGATGTTCCGCCAGCGCGGCCAGCGCGGCGGGGAACTCCATCGGAATGCCCGCCCCCACAATCACCACGGCCACTCCGGCCAGCATGGCGCCGTAGAGGGACGGCAGGTGCGGCAATTGAATTTTCTCCAGGTAATTGATGCCCACCGGATTCGTGTGGCCTTCCCGGGCCAGGAATATCTCCACGAAATTGCTGGCAACGCACAGTTCCTGTGCCGCCCGCTCGCCTTCGACCAAATGCAGACGGGTCAGACGGTAGGGCGTGTTGGGCTTGCGGCCGCCGGGGATAAAGTGCGCATCCAGGATGCGGCGGGCCATGCGGGGGAACGGGAAGTGCTCCAGCGCGCGCCGGATGCGCCCGTCCGGGTCGCCGTCCTGCAGCCGCCGGGAGAGGATGTAATCCAGCGCGGTGCCGGACACCACACCCAGTTGACCAAGCCGCGAAACCGCCTGCGTCAAGCGCCAGCTTGACACATACGCCCCCATCCCGCCCTGAATGATGATTGGCAGCTTCATGCTCACAACGGAGGCAGTATGAGCTTTTCTTGTGGAAATTACCAACCAAAATAGTATCGTCCCGAATATCGCAAAATCAAGGACGAACTTTGCGCTGTGAGATCTCAAGCTGTGTTCGCGCCCGGGCCTTGGCCGCGGACGGACGATGGTCGGTTTGAGAACGCCGGCGATGGCCTGAGGTCTACCCGCCGCGGACAAGGCGGACGTGGTTGTAGATACGGATAACGTCGCCTTGCGGACCGCGGCCATGCGGGAACCGGGTGGGGTCGCCGGTCTTCGGATCGCTGCGTTGCGCGCCCGCGCCGTGGACGTCGCTAAAATGGTAGCTGACGGAACCGGAACCTGGCCGGTCAGAATCCGGCGGGCCGCCGCCGGGCCTATCCGGGCGCGGACCGCCCGGTCCACCCGATGGCAGTCCGCCTCGACCTGGTCCGCCGCGGCCCGACCCGCCGCCTTGTCCCGACATCCCGGTCGGCCAGCCAGCGGCGCGGCCGAAGGCGATGTAGACTGCATTCCCGCCCGCCATCAGCGAGGCGTGGGTCGTGCTGGACCAGTAGAATGGATAATCGGCTTGGCCATTTTCGTTCGTGATCTGGGAGCAACGGAACAGCGGATGGATGGCCGGTGAGCCGGTGGTGTCGGGGGACCGGGTGTAATCTACGATGCTCTGCAATTCCTTGGCGTTCGGCAGGCGCCAATCGTTGTGCCCGAGATAGTTGCCGGCGTTCCTGGCCTGCACCCACGCCAGCGCGGCCTCCCAGTTCAGGCCCTTGCTGCTGTCGGCCTTCGACCACATCAGGCCGGTGGCCCGATCGGTGATGGTGTCGTCGCCGTTATCGTTGAAATCATTCTGGCCGTACTGCGCATTGCCGCGGACGCATTGCACGAAGAACGTCTTCTCCCTGCCACCGCCCGGCATGAGCAGGTCGTAGCCTTTGATCCGGCCGTCGGCAAAGTTGACGCCGAATAATTTGGCGTACCCCTGGAACGATTGGCCAACGTACTTGGTGCTCGAAGCGTATTGCGAGTCAATGAGGCGTTCGCCCTGGCGCGTGTCTCCGTAAGCAAACGTGAAATAGTTCGTAGCGATGAACGGCGTCAGCCGCGCGCTCTCCACGCCGGGGCCGCTGGGATCGACGCCGCTGAAGACGATCAGTGAATAAAGTTCCTTGATCGTCGGCAGGCGCCAGTCGCTGAATCCGCCGAACCTGGCGGCGTTGAGTTTGGCCGGCAGCGCCTGGGCTTGGGCCAAGGTCAGTTTGTCGCGCCGGGTGAGCGCCCCATCGCCGTTGGTGTCCGGGCTGCGCTGCCAGGTCAGCCCGGTGGTGTTGTCCTGAACCGTCAGGCCATCGGCGCTGAGCTGGTACGAAGGCGGCGTGCCCGGGTGCTGGGCGTCCTGGCCGTAGAACGGCTGACCGGGTCTCGGCGACGCGATCACGCTCCGGTTATCGTAGCATTTCGTCTGGCCGGTACCGACAATGCGGTAAGTCTCGGCGCGCACACACCAAGTGGAGAGAGTGAGCACCATGGCGAGCAGGCGCTTATTCATGGTTTGCTCCGTGAGGGGATTGTGTAAGCGTGAGCTACGGGACGGTCGGTGCAGACGTAATCCACTGTCGCTTCGTTGGCAGAGACCACAACGCGGAGATGACCGGAGCTGCCGAGGATGACGCCGCTCTTGTAGCTGTATTCTGCCGCGCTGCGGGTGCTGCCCTTGGGATCGCCGGGCTGGGGGACCTCCTGGTACACGATGCCGTCGAGGTCCTGCTTGGCGTAAAGATGATCATGGCCGTGGAAGACGATGTTGACGTGGTTGCGGACGAGCAACGGATGAATCGGCAGCGGCCAGCCGGGACGATGCTCTTTGAAGCCATCGGTGCCGTCGAGATAGCGGCCGCTCTCGCCATCATGGTTGCCTTGGACGAGATGAACCGGGACGTGCAACAGATCGAAGTACCGGCGTTGGTCGAGGTACTGTTGCGCGGCGGCGGTCCGGTTCGTGTGTTTCTCGGACATGAACGTGTCACCGAGATCGATGTGGAATACCGGCTTATCGGCGGCGGCATTGCGTAACGTGCGCTGGTACAACTCGCGGTCGGTATGCTCGTCGAGGTGCGAGTCGGCGGTGATGGAGAAGATGAACGATCCTTGACCCCATGCGATACCGGCTGACAGCAAGAACAGGAAGGCAAATCGAATCATTGCTGGTTCTTCCTTCCCTTGCCACCGCGCTTCGGTTCCGGCGCAGGTTTGCTCGGATCGTAGTTCGGATTGGGCGTCGGCATCTGGGCGTTCACGGACTTCAGATACTCATCCAGCTGGCGACTCAATTCCACAACCTTGTCCGGCATCTCCTTGGCGAGGTCGTGGCGCTCGCCGGGGTCTTTGGTAACATTGAACAGGCGCAGCGCGCCGGTCTCGTAAATGCGGATCAACTTGAAGTCGCCCAGCAGGATCGCGGAAGCCGGGCCGAGGGCGTCCTTGTCGTAGTGCGGGAAATGGACGACGAACTCCGCGCGCGGCCGTTTCACCGTTCCGGTGCCGGCGTTGGTGAGCACCGGCACGAGGCTTCCGCCTTCAACGCCTTGCGGCAGCGGTTCCTTCACGTGCGCCAGTTCGGCGATCGTGGGAAACAGGTCCGCGCCGAGCGCCCGCACGTGGGAGCAAATACCCGGCTTGATGCCCGGCCCGCGGATGATGAACGGCACGCGCAGGCCGCCTTCGGACACCGTGCCTTTGCCGCCGGCCAGCGGCGGATTTTTTCCCGGCGTGCCGTGATCGGTGGTGAAGATGACGTAGGTTTTATTGGCGATGCCCAGTTCGTCGAGCTTCGACAAAACCATCCCGAACGCGAAGTCAAGGTCCCAGTCCGCTGCCGTTTCGGCGATTTCCCGCTCGCTCAGGCTGGCACCCCAACCGTTGACGGTGGCGAGCGCCGCGGGGCTCGCATCGCCGCCTTGGCGCGAGGCATAGTGCGACATCTGGAGATAGAACGGTTGGCCGGTCTTGACCTGCCGCGTCATGAACTCCAGGCCACGCGCGGTCATGCCGTAGAGTTGTTTCGGATGCGGATTGTCCACGTTGTCCGGGCCGCCGTTGCCGTTGGCGCCGTCGTTCTCGTCGTAGCCATGCTGCGACGGGTTGGCGCGGCCCATGTGCCATTTGCCGAAATGGGCGGTCGCGTAGCCGGTGTGTTTGAGCAACTTCGCGAGGGTCGTCTCGCTCGTCGGCAATTCCATCGAGGCCGATGGTGGAATCACGCGTGTATTTCCAGTCCCACCGCTGTCCTGCTTGCCTTCGTTGATAAACGTCATGTGCAACTGCGCCGGGCTCTTGCCGGTGAAGAAGGCGACCCGCGACGGCGTACACCGCGGCGACGGCGCGTAGAAGTTGGCGAACCGCAAGCCCGCCGCCGCCAGCTTCTCCAGGTTCGGCGTGCGGACATAATCGCTCTTCGACCCCGGCACGGCGTCATCCATTTGCACCGACGTGCTGCTCCAGCCGTGGCCCTCGCCGAGGACGAAAACAAAGTTGGGCCGCGCCGGTGTGGCGGCGTGGAGCGCGGCCAGCGGCGCCAGCAGCAGGGCGGTAAGGGTGAAAGCCTTCTTCTTCACGGGACAGTCCTCTCTACGGCTGATTGAATCGTGACCGGGCCGAGCAGACCGGAGGGGAGCAGTTCGGCGGGCTTACCTGTTCGCTTGCGGTCCTCGCACTTCTTGCAGTCATAGGTGACGCTAGTCATCGTGTCGTAGGTGCGGACATTCGTGACTGTGAGCCGCTTGTCCTTCGGCAGAGTCGCGTCGCCGATCAGCCGGTTGGGCCAGAGGTTGGCCACTTCGATCTCTAGTTCGTTCGCACCCGGCTTCAGCGCGCGGGTGATTTCTATCCGCCACGGCGCTGTCCAGATGATGCCGAGATCACGGCCGTTGAGACACACCCGGGCGACATTCTTCACCACGCCGAGATCCAGATAGATGGCCGATTTCGGATTTTGGGCTTTCGATTCAAAGGTCGTCCGATAAATCGCCGTGCCGGAGTAGTATCGGATGCCATGTTCGGGCCGCGTTGTCCAGTCTTCGAGCTTCTCGAAGGTGATTCGTTCAGGCCCGCCCCACTTCGGGTCGAACGCCACCGTCCACGCGCCGGTCAGCTCTTGCACGGGCGCCAGCTTCGGGAAATTGCCCGGCTTCGCTGCGCGGTCCCCGGTTTTCGCTTTGCGGAACACCACGAACCAACTTTGCCGCGGCGCAAATTGCAGCGGCACGATGGTACGACCGCTTTCTTCGCACCATTCCGGCAGGTCGCGAATGCTACCGGCGACGGCGTCCCAGAGCTCGGGTTGTTTGCCGGCGACGCGGAACACGATGTGAGCAGTTGTGTCCCGCGCGCTTTGGTTGCTGATGAAGTAGATTTCCGTCGCGCCGTCACGGCGATGGATCCAGTCGAAGTTCGCGCCGGGCGAGGGATTGCGGAACTCGATGTCCGGCATCAGGCCGTCGGCGCGCGTCACGGCGTCCAACGGGCCTTCGCGCATCTTGGCCACCGAGCCGGCGAGGGTCTTGGGGCCGATGACCGTCACACCGGCTTCGGCCAACGGGTTGATCTTCTTCAGTGCCACAGAAGAAAGAATGGCGTCGGGTTGCTGAGGCAACACAAGGTAGCGGTAGCTCATGCCGTTGGGCAACGTCAACCGGCCATTGCGGGCGGTGGCGCGGGTCAACAACACTTCCGCGTTAAGCACGTCGTAGTCGAAACCGGCCGGACGTGCCGGCTGTTGGTAGGGACGCGGCGGGATGAAACTGGGAATGGCCTCGCTCTGCAGATAGGCAAAATCGGCCACGAACAACCCCTGCCGCAGCATATGCTGGCAGCGGGCCAGATAAGTCAGCCATGCGCCGCTCATGGGCCACCACGTCAGGTTGCAGTCGAAGTGGGTGCCGACATGCGCCCACTGGAAACCCGGTTTGGCGTCGAGCCGCGGCTGGTGAACCCAGAAACAGAGCACGTTGCGCGTCAATCCTTCGCAGAATGCGGCGTCGCCGATGTCTTTCATGCTCCAAGGGTCGTCCATCCAATCATCCCCAAACGAAGTGAATGCTTCCGCCTGGCAGACCGGTTTGCCGTAGATGTGTGCGGCACTGGCGGCTTGTTTCAGCGAGGGATTGTGATCCCAGGTGATCGGACCATCCGGCTCACTGTTGCGTTTCCAGAACTCTCCCATGGGTACGTCGTTGCGGCCCTCGCATTGCAGCGCGTCAATCCAATGTTCAAAAAACGGGCCACCGGACTCGGGATGCGTGCCACGCAAACCGCCCTTAACAGTCAGCTCGCGCAACCGGCCGTAGTAGTTGGCCGCCACCAGATCGGCAGCGGTGCGGCGATAGTCCTGCAAGAACCGGCGCGTGCTCTCGGCGTTGTCCACGGTTCGCCCCAATACCGCCGGCAACCACGGTAACGGATCGTAGCCGCGCCGCCGCTGAAACTCCTCGCGCATCCGCGGCGTCCACGTCGGCTGGCCCAGTTCCCAACTGTCGATGTGAAAATATTGCAGCGTCTTGCCCGCGAGCGCCCCGGTGTCGGCAATCAGCTTCGCGCCCGTCTCCGCGAAGTGCGCGTCCATCGCCGCGGCGCTCATCGGGTCAATCTCCAGTCCGCCCGGTCCGGAGCCAACACACTGGGTCGATCGGCCATGCAGCGTGTAGCCGATGCGCAGGACATGCCAACTCCCCGCGGGCACGTCCCAGTTCAGTTGCCCGTCTTGATCCACATGCTTGGTCACATCCACCACACGGTTGTGGTTCCACCCCAGTCGCGCCGCTGGTTTCTTGTCTGCCAGTTGATCCTTTGACAACAAGGCGATCTCGGCCACCTGCACGTTCCAGCTCGCGCCATCGCGGTAGGGATGCGCCGACAGAAACAGAATGCGGAAATGTTTGGCGCGGGTCTCGTCAAACGCGAGAGTCTTCTCCTCGCGCGGTTTCAGCGTCACGCGCTTGAGCGGACGAAATGTCTGGCCGTCGTCCGAACATTGCACCTCGACATCTTTGGGACCGCAATCCGGATACGGCTTCAAGAACAGGCCGGCCGCGGCCCACGGCGCGGCGAAATCGTACTGCAGAAATTCCGGCTTCTCCGGGGTCGGCCCCATGCCGGGCTTGTCGCCTTTGGAGACCCAGCGTGATTCGTCATCGCCATCCTCGGCCAAGGCTGGCCCGTAGTGTTGATATTGCGAACTGGCAAGCAACTTGCATCCGGCAGTCGCTTCGTCGCCCATCGGCGCCGCCAGCAAGACGATGTCGCGGTAGAATCCCTGCACGGCCTCCGGTTTCGGAAGCGCAACGGTGGCGCGCCCCGGCCCCTTGATGACGGTTTGTTCTGCAACGAGTTTCTTCGCCGCGTGCTCGTGCGTCACCCACGGCCCACCTGCATTCCAGCCGCTGCACAGATTCACTCCCAACACAATGCCGCAACGGTTCGCCTCGCGCACGGCGTGCTTGTAAAGTTCGCGCCACTCTGGGCTCATGAACTTCGGGCCGCGCGGCGCCTCCGGTCCCGCCTCACCGGCATCGAAGAGCAGCGCGCCGCTGATGCCCTGTTTGCGCATCTCTTCAAAGTCGCGCGTAAGCCCCTCCTTGCTCGCAGCGCCATTGAGCCACCACCAATAGCACCACGGTTTGGCCACGTCTGGTGGCGTTTTGAATCCTTGCTCAAACTCATCGGCTGCGCGCGCCACAACCAGCGGAGCAAGCAACAAGGCAGCGAGCATGAACATCGAGTTTTGTTTCATTCGATGTCTCCGGTCATTTCCATTCATTGGAAATTTCACTGCGCTAATCTTCCAGCGACTAAAAATTCATAGGCGCGATGCAGCGCGGCCAGCGGCGCTAGCAGCAGGGCGGTAAGGATGAGGAGAATTTGGTTTATGAGTGTGCTCTGTCTTTGGATTCAGCATCCCTTTCAACGCGGCTGCCACGACTGCATATTATGACGGCGGATAATCGAAGTCGAGCGTGGCGGCGGAATAACTGACAAACCATATCTGTGCATTCATTTCTCGCGCTGCTCGTCACGGAGCAGGCGGTCATCGCGATTGCCGCCGCCGCGGCCGCCTTGGCCACCACGACGGTCGCCGCCACCGCCTTGACCTTGCGGGCGACGCTTGTAGACGTCGAGACCTTGTGCGGCGCATTCGGTGATCGTGCCTTTGGGCGTGAGGTCGCGGCCTTTGAACGCGGGGTGATCCGCGGCGTAGCGGTAGGCGCGGAACGCGGAGTTGACCATCGGCAGGACGTCGCCGAGCACTTTCACGGGGCCGTCGCGCGTGACGGGGTTGATGTATTCCCAGGCGAGTTTGCCGTCGGTGGTCACCTCGAAGAAATGGCCCTCGGTGTCGGAGCAGAGGAACGTGCTGCCGTTCGGGAGGCGCTGGGCGCTGGAGCCGATGTGGCTGAAGAAGCCGTGGCTGTTGACGGACCGGTAGCTCCAGACGATTTGCTTGGAGATTTGCCGGGGCTGGTTGTGCGTGTCGTGGTCATAGGTCTCGCGCCGGTAGCCGGCGTCGGGCGGGTTGACGTACTGGCCGGTGTCGCGGCCGGCCGCATCGAGGAACGGGTTGATTTCGAGCGCGGAAGATTGCGGCGTGCGCTGGTAGAGGTACTGGCCGTTGTTGAAGACCATGATGTGACCCGCGCCGGGCAAGCCCTGCGGAATCCATGAGGCGTGGTGTGAACCGCCCATTTGTTTGTGGCCGGAGGTCGCCGAGTCCCAGTTTTCCAGCACGCGCGGCGGGTCGCCCTGCGCGTAACGGGCCGGATCGCCGAAGCGGTAGAGAAAATCGCCTGCCGGGCCGGCAGCCTTCGCGATGCTGGCTTTCGCGTCACCGGCGACGAACGTGCCGTCGTGATCCATCACGTACAACTCGCCTTGGACGGAGTTGATGACGATGTGGCCGGACGCGGTGTTATAATCGAGCGAATTGCAATGCAGCCAGTCGCGCTTGAGCGGCCGGCCGGGCAGGTTGAGGTTGATGCGGCCGGGATAATCCGCAACGGTTTTGCCCTGGCCGACATGGTTCGGCTTGGCCGGGTCAACGTCCTGCACGACGTGATCGAAGAACCACCACTCCCAGACCACGCGGCCCTGCAGGTCCACCTCGACTACGGCGTCCATCTGGCCGCCCTCGTAGGGGCCTTTCTTCGGATCAGCCCCGGCGGCGATGGCTTGGTCGTGGGTGATGGATTTGTTGGCGATGTAGAGCGTGGTGGGCGCGTTGAGTTTTTTGTTGAAGATGCGCACCCAATCGTGATGCGGCGCATAGCCGGCGCGCTTCTCCGTGTATCCCCAGACGGTCTTGCCGTCCCAGTCCACCTCCTTGAAGCCCTGGAAGCCGCTGGGGTCGTCCTTCGACGCGTCGAGGATGTGGCCGTTGTCGAGCAGGTGCGGATTCGTTCCGACCGGCCACGTGTGGACGACGCGCCCCTCCAGGTCGAGCAGGTAGGTCCGGCTGCCGACGCCGAAGAGGGTGTAGCCGTTGAAAGCCTTCGCCTGGTCGCAGAAGAGCAGTTCCGTCGGCCCTTGCAGGCGCTCATAGGCGAGGGCCGGCGAGGCGAGCGCGACACAGGCGAGCAGGAAGGCCGTCTGGATTTTCATAGATTGGCTCTGGTCCGGTTGATTTGGCTCATCGGCATGGCGGTTTTCTCTTTGCTGCTACAACCATGCCAGCGTCCTGTAAAGCTTTTATGCGGAAAGCCCGGCAGAATTGTAAAGAATGTGTAAAAGTGGCCCTAGCTTAATGATTCTGTCACAAAATGATTCTGTTGTAACCGTATTGCGCTGTGGGACGCGGGACAGAATGGACAGAATCATTTACGGCAGAACCATTAGGGCTTGTTCCGACCGGTCCGCGTTGGCATATTTCCGGCGATGGAATTCCCGGTAACAGCTTTGGAATACCAGTCGGACCCATCATGACCAGCGAACGCTTCATCGCCGGCATCTACAACTACTGCGACTACTGGTGCGAACGGTGTGCGTTCACGCGGCGGTGCCGCAACTTCGCCAGCAGGCGGGAGCTCGAACACGAGGCCCGCGGCGGGAAGGCCGGCGACGATGCCACGCGCGCGGAGTTCTGGAACCGGCTGGCCGACAAGGTCCACGAGACGGCGGCTTTCGGGCCGGCCGACGCGTGGGCGGATGAATTCGATTTCGAGCTGGATCCAACGCCGGACCCGGCGCTCGTGGCGCGCGTGGAGGCGCATCACCAGGCGGTTGGCGAGCACCCCTTGGTCCGCCTGGCCCATGCCTATATGAAAGGCGCCGACGCCTGGCTGAAAACGGCCGACGGGGACTTGAAAGCGGTGGCCCAGGGCTTGCTCGCAGCGGCCGGCAGCAAGTTTGCGGACGAGGACTACGAGGAAGCGGCCCGCGAGATGGGCGAACTGCTCGAAGTCGTGGCCTGGTATCACACGCTCATCCCGCCCAAGCTGGGCCGGGCGATCGGTGGGCTTCTGGAGCGCGATGACGGTGATGGCGCAGACCATACCCTGCTGAAAGAGGTGCGGCTGGAGGATGCCAACGGCTCGGGCAAAGTCGTCCTCGCGGCCATCGAACGCTCCATCGCCGCCTGGCTCCGGCTGCGCGGGATCCTGCCGAACCGCGAGGCGGAAATCCTGCGCCTGCTGGCGCTCCTGAGCCGCCTGCAACGCGGCCTGCAGGCCGCGTTGCCCGGCGCGCAGGCCTTCCACCGCCCCGGCTTCGACGACCCGGTTTAAGCCACGGATGCGCACGGCTTGGCGCAGCCGCAAACTAAGCAAATTTAATTTGGAACTCAGGAATGAAGGAAAAGAATAACCTCCTCGCTGTTCCCGTTCCTCCTGTCACAATGCCCCCTTCTGATTTCCGTGCTAATCCGTGTTTCTCCGTGGCTCTCTGCATCTTTGCTGTCTGGAGGACTTTCAGGTTGATCCGTGGCTGAACCCTCCGCATTGCCTGGCCTCTGCCACCATCAGCGCCGCTCGCGGCCGGCGGGGCCGTCGCCGGGACGGTTCCGACCGCCGGCAGCGGGCGGGCGTTCGCCGGGCTGCGCGTTGTCCTGGTCGAGGCCGGCCTTGCCTTTCTTCTCCGCGGATTTGCGCTTTACCACACCCGCTGGTCCGGCCATACTATGCAACATCGACAGGATAATGGCGGGACAAGCCAACGCCTTGGGCGGTTGCCTGCAAGTGTTGTGGGTCTAGCGTTTTTCGGACTGTGGAGGCTTCAGCTTATGAGCAAAGACCGGTTCATCGAGCGGCGGGCCGAGGCGCACAGCGCCAGCGCCCGCTTGCAAGAAGCCTTGGCGGAGCCGGAGACGGGCATCCTGCGCGACGCGGTCATTCAACGCTTCGAATTCACCTTTGAACTCGTCTGGAAGGCGCTGCAACTCTACCTGGAACACCGCGGGCTGGAGTGCGGTAGTCCGCGGGCCACGCTGAAGAATGCCTTTGCGGAGGGGTTGATCGCCGCGCCCGATGAAGCCGACGTGTGGTTGCAGATGTTCGACGACCGCAACCTGACGAGCCATGCGTATGACGAAACGCTCGCGCGCAACATCTATCAGCATATCGTACGGGATTATGCGCCGCTCCTGGCCCGCATGGCCGCACAACTGCAAACGCTGTCCTGGGATTGAGCCGATGCAACTCCGTCCCAAAAATCTCGAGGTGCTCCGCGCCACCGTCCGCCGTTTTCCCACGGTGCGGGAAGTCAAAGTGTTTGGTTCGCGGGCGACGGACACCGCGCGCCGGGCCTCCGACCTCGATCTGGCCGTTTCGGCGCCGGAAGCGACCCCGGCCGAATGGTCTGCCATCTGCGACGCGCTCGAAAACGCCCCGCTGATTTACCAGCTCGACGTCGTCCGCTCCGAACGGATGACCAATCCACACCTCCAGGCGAAAATCGCCGCCGAAGGCGTCGTCATTTAGCGGGTATTTCGGATGGCCGGTCCCGTTGCAGATCCCCGCCTTGCGGAATCCGTGAAAATCCGTGCGAATCCGTGGCTAAACTCTCCGTGTTCGCTGTGCCTCTGCGCCATCAACGCCGTTCGCGGCTACCCGGGCGGCCGCCGGCGTCGGGCGGGCGTTCGCCGGGGGCGGCATTGGCCTGGTCGAGGCCGGTCTTGCCTTTCTGCGCGGCAGGCAGTTCGATGACGCCCTTGGGGGTCAGGTCGCGGCCTTTCAGTCCAGGGTAGTCGGGCGCGTAGCGGTGGACCTTGAAGACGGCGTTCCAGAGGTGGCCGCGCATATCTTTGCCGGGGAGCTCGCCTTGGGCGAGGATGCCGCCACGGACCATCGGGTTGACGTATTGCCAGACCATTTCGCCGGTCGGCGTGACTTCAAACAGGTGACCGACGACGCCGGCGCAGATGAGGGTGTTGCCGTTGGGCAGACGGTGCGCGCCGGAAATTTCGGCGGAGAAGAAGTCGGTGCGGTTCTTGGCTTCGTAGTGCCAGACCGGTTTCTCAGGTCCGTAGGCTTTGCCGGGGGCGAGGATGTAATGGCCCTGGGCGTCCAGCGGCAGAACGATTTCCTCGATGCTGGAGTAGCCGCGGTCGTAACCGTTGTTGAAGATGGTCATGTGGCCGGCGTCGGGCGAGCCGGCGGGAATCCATTGGGCGTCGTGTTGCTGGACGAGTTGCTTGTCGCGCGTCGTGCCGCGCTGGTAGGCGGCGGGGTTGCCCCAACGGTAGATGAGGTCGCCGCCTTTGCCGTGCTTGCCGCCGGTGTGGCCTGCAGCTTCCTTCGGCGTGGTGCTGTGGTCGAGGAACCAGATCTCGTTGCAGCCGCGGACGCTGAGCACGATTTGATCGAGCGCGGGATTGTAATCAAGGGAATTCATGTGGTTCCAGAACGCGGCTGTGGCGCGACCGTTGCAGGCGACATCAACCAACTCGGGATGCGCAGCGACGTCGCCGTAGTTGGGCTTGGACTTGTCGAAGTTCTGGATGAGGTGATCCCAGACGTGCCATTCCCAGACGATGCGGCCGCCTTTCGGCCGGATCGGTTCGATCTCGACGACGGCATCGGGCACCAGGAAATCATCGCGCATCAGGCTGGCGTCAAAACCGGCCGCCACCGCTTCCGCGCGGGATTTGCGCTCGACCATCAGCGCGAGCACATGGCCGTTCGGCAGCGGCTGGATGTCGTGATGCAACTGGTACTCGCGGGTGGCGTGGGTAAACTCCCAGACCAGTTTGCCGTCCCAGTCATACTCCTCGATCCGGCCGCCTTCGCCGCCCCCCGTGCCGCCCTGCACCTTGACCATGCACGAACGCAGCATGTGGCCGTTCGGCAACAGATAGACGGTTTGCCCCGGCTCGTAGTCGCTCTTCCACTGGCGGACAACGCGGCCTTGGTTGTCCATGAGGAACGTGACGGTGTTGTGCTTTGGCGCCATCAATGTGTAGCCGGTGAATGCCTTCGGCGTGTTCAGGAAAAGCCCGATGGTCTGGCCCGGATTCGGCGAGGTCGGTGTCTTGTTCTCCGGCATCTCGCGCCGGCCACCGCTACCACCACCGCCCTCGCGATTTCGACCCTGGCCCTGGCCTCGCGGGCGGGGCGACCGTCCATCGGGTTCCTCTTGCGCCGCGGCGGATCCGGGGAACTGCACCACGCTGCCGGTCACCAGCAACGTCAACAGCGTTCTTTTGGCGAGTCGGCGAATGGATTGGGTTGGGATGTTCATAATTTTTCTCCTACTGATTGAGTGTTCGCGAATGATCACCGGGCTGGCCTGGGCGGTTGCCGTCACTGGACCGCGTGTAGACCACCTGCAATTCCGCAGTGCCGAGGATGCGCTCCTGCATCGCGGCGAGCAGGAGCTCGCGATTGACCCGGTCCGGCGAGACGTTGAGTTGCGGCGGCGCCGACAGCGCATAGACGGTATAGATGTACGTCTTCGCCCCCGGTCCCTTGGAGTGGGGCGGGGCATACCCGGTCCGGTTGTTGACGCTGTTGTTGCCCAACGTACCGACGCCTTGCACGTTCTTGGGAAGGCTTTGGACTGTCGCCGGGATGTTGTAGAGGATCCAATACCACTTGGTCTGGTCGGGCGCCTCATGATGCATGATCAACGCGTAGCTCTTGGTGCCGGTCGGCGCGCCGGTCCACTCCAACGGCAGCGTGGCGCCGGCGCCGTCGCCGGTGAATTCCACCGGCAAGGTCCCGCCATCCGCCACCGCGGAACTATGCAGCATGAATGAGCCGCTCTGCTTCCGGCGGCTCCCCTCCGTATCGTTGCGGCCGGATTGTTGTGCCGCGGGACGCGGCGGACGATCATCGCCAGCTCCACCGCCTCTTTGACGATTGGGGTCCCTGGGCGGCCGACCGCCTGGTCCGGCATCGCGGCGCTCCACCTTTTGCACCGGGGTTGGCTTGATGACCGGCCGGCTTTCGGCATTGACCGGCAGCGCGACACGAAACCCGATGTGATAGTAGGGATGATCCGGATCCTGCGGGCCGCGGTAGTAGGACGGGTTGCGGTTGGAAACGCGGCTGTGGCCATGCTCGCCGTTGTACCAGTTGCCACCACGCATGCCGCGATACGGTTTGCCATCGGGCATCACGCTGCCGCGGTCGGGGCCGGCCGGATTGTTCGTGGGGCTGTAGGCGTAGTAGCCGCGCTCATACCAATCGTTGATGAACTGCCAGACATTGCCGGCCATATCGTAGAGTCCGAAGCCGTTCGCGCCATTAGCGGTTTGAAAGGTCTCCTGCGCCCCCGGCCAGCCGCAGTCGGCCTTGTGCTGCAACTGCCCGTTGAAGAACCCGACTGGCGTCGTCCACGGCTGCGGGCCGGTGCGAAAGGGATTCTTCGATTCCGGCCAGTTGGCGCGGCTGGGATCGGCTGCGTTGGCCCACGGAAAATTCCAATACGGCTTTTGCTGTCCACCGCGCGCGGCGTATTCCCACTCGGCCTCGGTCGGCAGCCGGAAACCGCTCCGGTTGAAATCGCAGGCCCACGTCTGCGTGTCGTAACACAGCGGCCGTTTTTGCTGCGCGCTCAGCCAGTTGCAATAGGCCGCCGCGCCCGGCCAGCGGATGCAGACGATGGGGTGCTGCTCTTTCTGATCCAGCACGGCGAACGTCTTTCCGTCCCAGCCGATCCGGCTGTAGAGCGACCGCGCGCGCGTCTCGCAGAGCAGGTCACTGCCGCCGGCGAGATAAACGCCGCCGTCACGCACCGCGATGTGCTGCTGCGCCAGCGCCGAATTCAAGAACTCGCAAAATTGCTTCGTCGTGACGGCGTTGATGCCGATGTAAAACGCATCGAGCCGTACCTTGTGAATCGGGGTCTCGTCGCCGCCGTGCTTGGGGTCCACGAACCCATGATGGTCGCCCATCTCGAACGTGCCAGACGGGATCAGCGCAAAGCCGGACACCTCCTCCTGCGCCAGCGCGCTGAGCGCCGATAAACCAACCACCAGCGTTGCAATCAAAAGTTCCCTTTTCATCGGGTTACTCCTTTCGGTTGGTTTACTTCACCCTGCCGTCCGCCGATCTACGGCAGCATCGTGAGATGAGAAACTGCCGTGGAACCGGACGGTTGGCCGTCACGACTGGGAATTATTCACTGGATGGGCGTTGAGCATTGGGCTGACTTTCGCCACCGCCACCACCGTCGGGACCACCGCCACGCTGCCCGCGCTGCGGGCCATTGCCACCGGGTCCGCCTTGGCGCATCGGTGGGCGCATCTGCTTCAACCGCCGGCGCCAGTCTTGACGCAGTAAATGAAACGGTTGGAACGCAGGAAGATCTGATTGCCGCTGATGGCCGGCGTGGCGTTGAAATCGCTGTCGTCGCCGGAAAAACTGTTCTGCGCGACCACGGCGAACTGCGGAGCGGCGTTGAGCACGAAGGTCCCCTTGCGCCGCGTCACGGCGTAGAGGTGCTTTCCGGCGAGGAGCGTCGAGGCGTACACCGGCTTGCCGCCGCGGCCGGTGCTGGTGATGCCGGGCAGCGCTTCCTTGTACACCACCTGGCCGGACTTGACATCGAGGCACGTGGCCACACCCCGGTCGCTGACGAAGTAGAGGTGGCCACCCTGCACGACCGGCGACGGCACGTAGGACGCGACCTCGCTCGACCACAACACGTTTGTTCTGGTCACGTCGCCCTTGCCGCCGCCGCGCACCGCGACCGTGCCGGTTTGGGGAAACCCGCCGGTAGCGAACAGCACGCCGTCGCTCGCGACCACGCTGGGCGAGACGTTGCCCCCGATGCCGGTCTGCGCAAACCACCGCAGCTTGCCGGTGTCGGGATTGAAGGCCCACAACTCGTCCGGCACCGCGACGACGAGGTCGGTGCGCCCGCCGCCTCCATCCACCAAGGCCGGCGTGCTGAAACAGAGTTCCAGCCTGTCCGACGCGGCCTGCCAGACTTCCTTGCCGGTGAGCGTGTCGAGCGCGCGGAGCGAGCGGCTCTCCTCGGCGGCGTTCACGATGACCATGTTCTTGTAGAGCAACGGGCTGGCACCCGAACCCCAGCGCCGGTTGCTCGATTGCTTGCCGACGTTGACCTGCCAGAGTTGCCGGCCGGTGAAATCAAAGGCGTGCACGCCCGTTTTGCCGAAGAACGCGTACACGCGTTCGCCGTCCGTGACCGGGGTGCTGCTGGCGTAACCGTGCTCGGTCAGGTACCCGGCATATGGATCTTCCGGCAACTCGGCGGCCACGGTTTTGTCCCAAAGAATTTTACCGGTCTGGCGCTCCAGACAAAGCAAGTGCCGCCGGAGTTTGTCCAAGCTGCCGTCCGTGCTGCCATCGCCGTAACCGGAATAGCTCGTCACAAACACGCGTTCGCCGCAGACGATCGGGCTGGACGAGCCGCGGCCGGGGAGGGCGGTTTTCCATTGCAGATTCTGCGTGTCGCTCCAGGTGGCGGGCACGTCGGCATCCGGCGCCAGGCCGCTGCCGTTCGGTCCGCGGAAGCGCGTCCAGTCCGCCGCCCACGACGGGAGCGCCGCCAAGCCGAGCACCGTCACCAGCATCGCAATAGAACTTCTCATCGCTGCCCTCCTTTTTTTCTGTTGCAGGCCGGGATACCGACCCGGCGCATAATGACTTTTGTCGGTGCCGTCAAGCCTTGGAGACCACCGGACGCGTGCGACGGAGCGTTCATGGGAAAAAAAGAAACGGCGGGTCTGCGCGGGTTGTGTCGCGCAGACCCGCCGGGTGTTGGAGTTTTATTGCTGCTGCGGGGGCGGAGGCGGGGACTGATCGCCACCCTGGCCCTGCTGGTTGCCACCATGATGATGCCGGGGTGACGGCGGGCCTTGCTGGTCGCCCTCCTGGCCTTCCATGGGCGGGCGGCGGGTGTTGCCGCCCTGACCGCCCTGCGGCGGCGGACCCTGGACCTGACCGCCCTGACCATTCTGGCCCTGTTGATCGCCACCGCGATGGCGTCGGGGCGGCGGTAGGCCTTGATGGTCACCATTCTGGTCGCCCGGCGGCGGACCCTGGAACTGGCCGTCTTGCTGGTGCTGACCCTGGCCCGGTCCACCACGGTGCCTCCGCGGCGGGGGCGGCGGGCGATCCCCTTGGACGTTGTCGGCATCGTTCGTGCCTTGTGGATGGTGACGCATACCCGGCGGCGGCCCGTGGTGCGCACCACCTGGGCCACCCGGCGGCGGGCCTTGGAACTGGCCGCCCTGACCTTGCGCCGGCGGCGGTGGCTGGTCGCCCTGGGCGCGGTCATTGCTGTTCGTGCCGTGGTGGCGGCGATGCATGGCCGGCGGCGGGCCATCCTGACTGTCATCGTTGCCGACCTGCGCTCCGCCCTGCGGGGGTGGCGGCGGCGGCCGCGGCCCCTGTCCGCCGCCGTGTTGCGCGGAGGCGGTCAGCGCCGCCAAGCCGAGCAATAGTGCTGCTGTTGCGATTTCCTTCTTCATGCTGTGGCTCCTTTCCATACTGATTTCTATACACTCTGCGACGACTGTTTATTGTCCGGCCGGGCCGCCCTGCTGCGGTGCACCCTGTGGCGGACCTTGACGATTGCCTTGCGCACCGCCGTGGCGGTCACCGGGTCCACCTTGCGGCGGGCGATGGGCTGCCAGGGCCTGCTGCAGTTCCGGCAGCGTGAGCGCGGTCTTGTCCGCAGCGAATCGCTCGATCATCCTGGCTGCGACGGTTTCCGGCGGGGGCAGGCTTGGGCGCTTTTCGCCCTGCGTCTGGTTACCGGTCTGGCCGGCGGCGTGCTGTGGCGCATTGGTCATGGAATGATGGCTGCGCGGCGGATGTTGATGATGCGCGCTCAGCGCCGCAGTCAACTCCGTGACGCTGAGCTTGCCGTCCTTGTCCGCATCGAATTCGGCCATCATCGCGGCGGCCATCTGCTCCGGGTTGGGCGGCGGCGGGCGCAGGCCCTTGCTGCCCTCTTGGTTGCCGTGCTGCTGCTGGGGTGCGGGCGGTTGGCTGCCCCCTTGCTGCGCCTGGGCCGCGAGCGCCGCGAACACGAGCGCGGCGGCGGCGACTGCAATTTCCTTCTTCATGAGGCTGTTCCTTTCGTTGTGTGTTGTCCTGCTGTTCACGCGCGCAAGTTAACCGTAGACTCGTTAAGCTTTGATGTCGCTGCAAGAGGAAAATTGTAAAGGTAGTGTAAAAGTTGCGGCATTCCCGGCGGCGAGCGGTTAAACTTCCGCGCGGGTCAGAAGTCATGACGAAGTCCGAGACAAGGTAGAGGCCGACGCGCGTGCTATTCATTGATGATGATCGTAAGCCTACCGGCATACGCCGCCGAAACGAAATCTGCAAATGGTCACGCGGTATTGAGGCAAACATCAGTTAATTCGGGGGTTGACAGTTGTTGATAGTTCATATAATTCATTCATTCGTATGAATTATGAAACCGCATCCTAGGCAATGGAAAACGCCGCTTCTGCTGGAACGCCCGGCGAAAACCCGCACGTGCATTTTGGACGTGGCGGAACGGCTTTTTGCTGAGCATGGGCTGGAGCGGGTGTCGATTCGCGACATCATCCAGACAGCCAAAGTCAACCTCGGGGCCATCTATTACCACTTCGGCACCAAGCAGCAATTGATCGCAGCGATCTTTGAGCGGCGGCTCGTTCCGCTCGATCAGGAACGACTTCGATTGCTCGATGCGGTCGAAAAAGCTGCCGGCGCCAAGGCTCCGAAACTGGAAGACGTGCTGGAGGCGTTCATCCGACCGGCGGTACAGCATGCGATGGACCTGGAACAGGACAGCGCGGTCTTCCGGAAACTGATGGCGCGGTGTTTTATGGAGGCGAATCCGGAACTGGAGGCCTTGCTACATTCGCACTTCGGGCCGGTGGCGCGCCGTTTTGATGCGGCGCTAATGCGGGCGATGCCGCAGCTTACGCGTGTGGAGTTATTTTGGCGGATGAACTTGATCCTCGGTGCGCTGCATCACTCCTTGCTGATGCTCGATAAGGTGCCACCGGGTGCCCCGAAAATTCATGCGAATGTCGAAGACTACGTGCAGCGGTTGGTGGCTTTTGGAGCCGCTGGGTTTCGTGCGCCGTTACCGGCCACGACCCGGAAATCATGAAGATGGAACCGGGCCGATTCAGTCTCGCTGTCAGCGGTTTGCTCTTGCTCACCGGCTGCATGACGGTGGGGCCGGATTACAAACAGCCCAAGACGGTGACGCCGGCCAACTGGACCACCGACTTGGGCACCGGCTTGATCGCCAAGCCAAGCAACGCGCAAACATTGGATCGCTGGTGGGCGGTGCTCAACGACCCAGTCTTGTTGGCTCTGATGGAACGCGCGCGGGCCGGCAACCTGGATGTGCGTCAGGCCGAAGCCCGGCTGCGCAAGTCGCGCGCGGAACGCGGCATTGCCAAGGCGGATCTCTTTCCGACGATTTCAGCCAACGGCTCGGCCAGCCGCACCCGCAGCAGTGGAGAAACCTTGGGCGGCTCGACCGGCCAAGGCAGTCCCAGCCTGACCGCCAATCATTTCGCCAACAGTTTCGACGCCAGTTGGGAACTGGATTTGTTTGGCGGCAAGCGCCGGTCGTTGGAATCGGCAACCGCCACCGTACAGGCTTCCCAGGAGGATTTGCGTGATGTGTTGGTCAGTCTGTTTGCCGAAGTGGCATTGAACTACGTGGAGGTTCGTTCGTATCAGACGCGCTTGTCCATCACGGAAGCGAACCTTGCGGCCCAGAGCGAGACGTACGACATCACCCGGTGGCGGCACGAAGCCGGCCTCACCACACAACTCGATGTGGATCAGGCGCGACGCAGCCTGGAGACAACTCGCGCGGATATCCCTTCACTCCGCACGAACCTGGAACAGGCCAAGTACCGGCTAGCCGTTCTTCTGGGACAACCGCCCGGTGCTCTGAAGGAAATGCTCGCCGAGCAGAAGCCGGTCCCGGTTACGCCTGCGGAAGTCGCGGTCGGGGTGCCGGCGGACGTTTTGCGACGGCGGCCGGACGTGCGCAGCGCGGAGCGTAAACTGGTAGCGCAAACCGCGCAAATCGGTGTGGCCGCTGCCGAGCGTTATCCGAAGTTCACGTTATCCGGTTCAATCGGTCTCGAATCGCTGCAATACGCCAACCTCTACACTGCCAGTGCGCGAACAGCACAGGGGCTGGCCAGTGCCGCGTGGACGCTCTTCGATGGCGGGCGCATTCGGCAGAAAATCGCCGTCGAGACGGCGCTGCAAGAAGAGGCGTTGGGTTTCTACGAAGCCACGGTGCTGACGGCGTTGAAGGATGTCGAGAATGCCCTGCTTGCCTACGCCAACGAACAGGCGCGCCGGCAAGCCCTGGCGGAGGCCGTCAAAGCCGGACAAAGCGCGTTTGATCTTGCCCGCAATCAATACACCTCCGGGATCGTTGATTTTCAAACCGTGCTGGATACCCAGCGGTCGCTCCTATCGGTGCAGGAGCAGTTGGCAATCAGCGATGCGGAGATCACCTCCAATCTGATCCGCCTTTATAAAGCCCTCGGTGGCGGCTGGACATCGCTCGCACCGGCTACAGCCGCCAACACCAACCTTTCAGGAAACAAACCATGACGACGCCAATCATACAGTCAAAAGAGGATGTTGCGAAGACGCTCGGCATTGACAATTCCAGCAAACACCGGTCGCGTTGGCGTTGGCTTCTGGTCAGTGCGGCAGTGGTAGTGATGGTCGCGTTGCTAATCCTGCGTGGTAAGGGCAAGGCAGACGGAGTTCAATACCTCACCCAGCCCGCGCGTCGCGGCGATCTGGTGGTAACCGTAAGCGCGACCGGCACGTTGCAGCCGATCAAGAAAGTGGATGTCGGCATCGAGGTGTCCGGCACGATCAAGACGGTTGAAGCTGACTACAACACGGAGGTCACGAATAGCCAGGTCTTGGCGCGGCTCGACACCTCCAAACTAGAAGCACAGGCACTGCAATCCGAGGCATCACTCGAATCGGCTCGCGCGACCGTTCGCGAGGCGGAAGCCCAAGTGGCGCGACTGAACCGGGTCCGTGAGTTAAGTGGCGGCAAGATGCCGTCGCAAAGCGATCTCGATACCGCCACCGCCGCGCTCGCCCGCGCCAAAGCCGCCGTGACCCAATGGCAGGCAACACTGGCGGTCAACCGCACCGATATCGCCAAGGCTGTTGTCCATTCGCCCATCAACGGAGTCGTGCTGACTCGTTCGATTGAACCGGGGCAAACCGTGGTAGCGGCGATGACCACGCCGACTTTGTTCACTCTGGCCGAAGACCTGAAGCAAATGGAGCTACAAGTGGATGTGGACGAAGCCGACGTCGGGCAGGTGCGCGAAGGCCAGACGGCCACATTCACCGTGGACGCGTACCCCGACCGGCATTTCCCCGCGCGCGTCCGCCAAGTCCGGTACGGCTCGCAAACCGTCGAGGGCGTCGTCACCTACAAGACGGTGCTCACGGTGGACAATTCCGATCTCCTGCTGCGCCCTGGCATGACCGCGACCGCCGTGATCACAGTCGAGAAGAAGGACGACGCGCTGCTCGTTCCCAACGCGGCGCTCCGGTTCACCCCACCGCAGTCAGAACCGACCGGCAAGCCGAGCGGTGACGGGGGCGGTCTGGTGGGTAAACTGTTGCCGCATCCACCCCGACAAGAGTCCACGCCGCGGGAAAACACGAACGGCAAGAGCAAGGAACAAAGCGTCTGGACACTCCGCAACGGCCAACTGACCGCCATCGCGATGACCAAGGGCAGCACCGATGGCACGATGACCGAAGTCACCGACGGCGCGGTCGAAGCCGGCATGAAATTGGTGACCGACATGGTCACGACGAAATGATGAGCCCTCCACTGATAGAATTGCGCGGCGTCACAAAGACGTACGGCACCGGCACCGCCGCGATGCAGGCGTTACGTGGCGTGGACCTGAGTGTTACTCAAGGCGAGTTCGTGGCCGTCATGGGCGCGAGCGGTTCCGGCAAGAGCACGTGCATGAACATCCTCGGTTGTCTGGACACGCCCACAACCGGCGCGTACCATTTTCAAGACATCGATGTCGGCACGCTCACCCGCAACCAGCGCGCCCTTCTGCGCCGGCACTATCTCGGCTTCGTGTTCCAAGGCTACAATTTGCTCAATCGCACGTCGGCGCTGGAGAACGTCGAATTGCCGCTGATTTACCGGCACGCCACACCGGCAACCCGGCATCCGCAAGCACGCCGCGCCTTGGACCAGGTTGGTCTTACCGGCTGGGAACATCACACGCCCGGTGAGCTTTCCGGCGGCCAACAGCAACGCGTCGCCATCGCCCGCGCCATCGTCACGCAACCGATTGTGTTGCTGGCCGACGAACCGACCGGCAATCTGGATTCCGCGCGGAGCATCGAGATCATGGAGTTGCTGACCTCGTTCAACCGCGATCAAGGCATCACCATCGTCATGGTCACGCACGAACCCGACATGGCTGCGTACGCGAAACGGGTTGTGCATTTCCGCGACGGCCTGATCGAAAAGGATCATCACAACGATGTTAGGTAACGCTTTATTACTTGCCTTGCGCGAACTCCGACGGAATGTCATGCGGTCGTTCCTGACAATGCTCGGCATTATCATCGGTGTGGCGGCGGTCATCATTCTCGTGACCCTCGGCAGCGGTGCGACGCGACAGGTCACGGAACAAATCGCCAGCCTTGGCAGCAATCTGCTCATGGTCACACCCGGCAAGCGCATGGGACCGGGCCAGAGTTCCGGTGCCGCGCCGTTCAAGCTGGCCGACGCCGAAGCCATCGAACGGGAGATTGGTTCGCTGAAGGCTGTTGCCCCGGTTTCGAGTCGCTCCGTGACCGCCATTTTCGGCAATGAAAACTGGTCCACCTCGGTCACCGGCAGCACGGTAGAGTTTTTCACCGTGGGCAACCGGCGCATCAAGGAAGGCCGGATGTTCACCGCCAGCGAAGCGCGCTTGGGTACGGCGGTGTGCGTCATCGGCGAGACGGTCCGGACGAAGTTGTTCGGCCAGCAAAGCCCGATTGGCCAGCGCATCCGGCTGAACAAACTCTCCTGCGAAGTCATCGGCTTGATCCAATCCAAGGGCCAGTCCACGATGGGCCAGGACCAGGACGATACGATTGTCGTGCCGTTGCGCACGTTTCAGCGCCGCATCGCCGGCAACGAGGAGGTCAACATCATCCAGGTCTCGGTCAAAGACGGTTTCTCGACGGAACGCGTGAAACAGGAGATCGGCCGGTTGCTGCGGACGCGCCGGCATCTGTCGGTCAACCAGGACGACAACTTCAACGTCATGGACTTAAAAGAAATCGCCACGATGCTGTCCGGCACGACGCAGATGTTGACCGGCCTGCTCGGCGCGGTGGCGGCAGTGAGTTTGCTCGTCGGCGGCATCGGCATCATGAACATTATGCTCGTCTCCGTCACCGAACGCACCCGCGAGATCGGCACGCGGCTGGCCATTGGTGCGTTGGAGCGAGAGGTACTCCTGCAATTCCTTGTGGAAGCCGTCGTGCTGTCCTCCTTTGGCGGTCTGATCGGAATCTTGTTGGCGCTGAGCTCTTCGGTCGCCCTGGCGGGCGTTTTGAAGGTCCCGTTCGTCTTCAACCCGCCGATCATTCTCATCGCCTTCTTGTTCTCTGCCGCAGTTGGCGTGGTCTTTGGTTACTTCCCGGCGCGGAAGGCCGCGCGGCTCGATCCCATTGAAGCGCTGCGCCATGAGTAATTGCCACAACAGTTCCGAGGTGGAATCACACTTGTCCAGCACGGTAGTATAAATACCTACCACGTGACTTTACGAGCCGCGTTCATCCCGACCACCCCCGGTACGGCAAATTTGTAAAGGAAGTGTAAAAGTTGCGGCAATCCCGGCGGCGGGCGGCTAGACTGTCGGCCGGGTTTCATTATGGCCCGAACTGAAACAAAAACCGGCAGCGGCACGGCGACGCCTGTGCTGGTCATTGACGACGACCGCAAGCTCTGCCGCCTGATCCGCGACTACCTCGGCCCGATGGGCTACGCGGTCACCGCGGTCCACACCGGCCCCGAGGGCGTGGCGCAGGCGGCCGCGCAGCCGTGGCACGCAGTGATCCTCGACGTGATGCTGCCGGGGCTCGACGGTTTCGAGGTGCTTAAGCAGATCCGGCATACCTGCGACGTGCCCGTACTGATGCTGACCGCGCGCGGTGAGGAAGCCGACCGCATCGTCGGGCTGGAGATCGGCGCGGACGATTACCTGCCGAAGACCTTCTCGCCGCGCGAGCTGTTGGCGCGGCTGCGCGCGGTCACACGCCGCGCCACCCGGACACTGAAACCCGACGCAGAGGCGCCGGAGGAAATCGTGGTCGGCCAGCTCCGCGTCAAGGCCGGCACGCGCACCGCCGCGCTCGGCGACCAGCCGCTGACGCTGACGCCGGTCGAGTTCGATCTGCTGCTCAGCCTGGCCCGCGCCTGCGGCCGCATCAAGACGCGCGACCAGTTGCTCGAGGAAATCCGCGAGCGCAACTACGAGGTGTTCGACCGCTCCATTGACGTGCACATCTCCGCACTCCGTAAGAAACTCGGCGACGATCCCAAGGAGCCGCGCTTCATCCGCACCGTGCGCTCCGCGGGTTACCTGTTCATCAACCCCGACGCGGACGAACCATGAAACTGCGCTTTCCATTGTTCGCCAAAATCCTGCTCTGGTTCTTCCTGAACCTGCTGCTGCTGGGCGCGGTGTTCTACGGTTTCTTCCGCGTCCAGTTTCATGTGGGCCTCGACATGCTGCTGGCGGGGCCGGCCGGCGAGCGCGTCGAGGCGCTCGGCACGGTCATCGGCGAAGAACTGCGCGCGGCGCCGCCGGAGCAGCGTGCGGACATCCTGACGCGTTTTGGGGCCGGCTATGGCGTGCAACTGGCCCTGGTCCGGCCCGATGGGACGCCGGTCGCCGAGAAAGCGGCCACCCTGCCGCCCGAAGTCAAAGCGCGGCTGATGAGTTTCGGGTCACCCAATCCGCAGGGGCGGCCGCCGGCCGCCGACGGCCGCGAGCGTCCGCTGCGCCCGCGCCGCGGTCCCGGCGAAGCCCAGCCGCGCGCGGCGGACCAGCCCGCCCCGCGACCGCCGCCCCGCGACAGCGATGAGCTGCCGCTGCCACCGCCATTGCTGGAGGGCGCCGCCCGCCGCCTGCATCCCAAGTTCATGGTGCATTCCGCCGACCCGTCCGGCTACTGGGTGGGCCTGCGCCTGTTCGGCCGGCCGGAAATGCCGCAGCAGGTGCTCTTGATTTTCTCGCCGACGTTGAGCGGCGGCGGGCTGTTCATTGACGTCAAGCCGTGGCTGTTCGTCGGGTTTGGCGCCCTACTGCTCTCGGTGCTGTTCTGGCTGCCGCTGATCCGCGGTATCACGCGCTCCATCGCGCAACTGACCCGGGCCGCCGGACAGATCGCCGAGGGCCGCTTCGAGGTCCGCGTGGACGAGCGCCGCCGCGACGAACTCGGCCGGCTCGGCGCCGAGATTAATAGCATGGCGGCGCGGCTCGATGGCTTCGTCGCCGGCCAGAAACGCTTTCTCGGCGACGTGGCCCACGAACTCTGCTCGCCGCTCGCGCGGATGCAACTGGCGCTCGGCATCCTGGAGCAGCGTGCGGAAGCCGCGCAGCAGGACAGCGTGAACGATGTGCGCGAGGACGCGCAGGAGATGTCCAACCTCGTCAACGAGCTGCTCTCGTTCTCCAAGGCCAGCCTGCGCGAGAAGGCCGTCCCGCTCCAGCGCGTGCCGCTGGCCGAGCTCGTCCGCCGGGTCGCCGCGCGCGAAGCCGGCGCCGGCGACCGGGTGCAGGTGCGGATCGCCGACGAACTGACCGCGCTCGCCGAGCCGGACCTGCTGGCCCGCGCGCTGGCGAATCTGATTCGCAATGCACTGCGCTATGCCGGCGCGGCCGGCCCCGTGGTCATCGCCGCCGAGGCGGCGGCGCCGGACGTCGTGGTCAGCGTCAGCGATTCCGGCCCGGGCGTGCCGGCCGACGCGCTGCAGAAAATCTTCGACCCCTT
>CAIQIC010000087.1 GCA_903871765.1 uncultured Lentisphaerota bacterium | reverse complement strand
CGTCGCTCTTGGCCTTGTCTCTCTTTTTGCCAGCCATGGCGACATGAGAACACGCATGGGGGGCTGGCGCAATAGGTAAGATCGGGAATCCGTAAAAGTTTTATAGCGGTATCGGACATGCTCACAAACTGAGTGCCGAACAGGATTGATCGCGGTAGGGACGGGCCTTTCGGCCCGCCCCCCGCACAGATCCGTACTTGAAGAATTACCTCATACGGCTCCTACCTTGGGTTCGTTAACGCCAGTAGTTGGTTGGGATATGGGTGAAGAGTCCTGGCTGATGGAATCCATGTGGCGATGAGGTGCTTCATCCGATCCCATGTCAGCTTCGAACCCTTCTGGCTGCGACGCCGCAACGCACGCAGCCAGGCGCGGTTTACCAAGGTGCGGAATGCCTTCAGCGCACGATGATTGCCAGGCACGGCGTGGTAGTTGAAGAAGCCTTGCACCACCGATTTCACCCAGCGGCCCTGTTCGGCCACGGGCTTGTGGCGGTTGCGCATCAACGCCTCTCGCACTTCCTTCGCCTTCTGGCACAATCGCTTGCGGATGGACTTCCGCAGAACCGTATAGCCGCCGTCGCTCTTTCGCCTCGCGCAGATGTGCGTGAAGCCCAGGAACGCGAACGTCTCCGGTTTGCCCTCGCCACGCTCGGTGCGGTTCGACGACGCGAACCGCCCGAACTCGATGAGGCGAGTCTTGCCCTGGTGCAATTCCAGCCCGTGCTCCGACATCCGCACGCCCAATTCCTTCAGGAACCGATCCGCCTCGTGGCGGTGCTGGAATCCCATGACGACATCATCCGCGTAGCGGACGACGATCACGTCGCCGCATCCCGGCTGATGCCGCCACTGCTCTACCCACTGGTCAAAGACGTAATGCAGGTACACGTTCGCCAGCAGCGGAGATATCACCGCCCCTTGCGGCGTGCCCTTGTCCGTCCTGGACCACTGCCCGTCCTCCGAGACTCCCGCCCGAAGCCACTTCGTAATCAGGCGGAGAACCCGGCGGTCGGCGACGCGAACCGCCAGCAGCCTCATCAGCCATTCGTGATCGATGGTGTCGAAAAAGCTGCGGATGTCCACGTCCAGCACCCAGTTCACTTTCCGTTGCGTTATGCCCACCCAGACCGCATCCAGCGCGTTGTGCTGGCTGCGGTCCGGACGAAAGCCGTAGCTGAATCCCAGGAAGTCCTGCTCGTAAATCGCGTTCAGGACCTGCCCCACCGCCTGCTGGACGATTTTGTCCTCCAGGCTTGCGATGCCCAGCGGCCGTTGCCGGCCGTCCGACTTGGGTATCCAACTCCGCTTCGAGGGCTGCGCACGGTACCTGCCGCTCTGGACACGATCGTGAAGGTCCGGCAGCCGGGCCTCCAGGTCTTGTCCGTACGCGGCCCACGTCACGCCGTCCAGCCCGGGCGACGCACCACGCTTGAGAGCGAAGTACGACTCCCGGAGAAGGTCCACCGTGATGTGGTGCATCAGGTTCGTGAACCGAAGGTGCCGATCCCTTCGTGCAGCCTGACGTATCCTGTACAACCCACTCGACGCCTGGGTCCGGTTCTGTGTCCGGCTGGCGGGCGATTGTTCAGGATTTCCCTTGGTCACCAGCCTTCCCTCCCGCCGGTCCTCAGCCAGTCAGAACACACCACATGCCAAGCCGCAGGCGGAGGGTTACCAGCCCCGCTCTTTCGATTGCGGGGTGGGGTCACAGTTCCGCCATAGCTGGCCGTGCCGCGCCCTGCGGCCTTGTTCCCGGCGTTCATCGGTACTATGCTGATGTCAGACTTCCCGCCAGCGTTCGCGTCAGGATTGTGGCCACGGGCCTTGCCTGACCGTCCCGCCGACGGCCTGCGGGGCCAATCGGCGGGAACTGACGGGATCTCCCGGTTCTCGTGCATGGAGCTTTCACGCATGCTCAGGGTCTTCGACTCCGCGGGACCGATCACGCGACTCGCGATAGCGCCGCGCATCGTGTTGCCTTCCCTGCCGCTAAACGAGGTCAGCGTCCCGAAGGGGTGATTTCGGAGCTCAATGGCTGGCCTGCGTGTTCCCCTGTCAACGCTTGCGACTCGCCCTCGCGGACACGCCGCCATGACTCGGGGCCGTGGTGGGGCGCTACTGCCTTCCACGTAAGACTCTTTCATTCTCTACTCCATGCCGGTTTATCCCGGCGCTCTTAGCGTCCCTATTTTCTAGCGTCCCTATTTTCTATTTTCATTTTCCAGCATATTGACGACATCCGCGGTGCGGGGCTGCGGTGTCACCGTAAGCGCCGTCACTTTGCCGTCGCG
>CAIQIC010000086.1 GCA_903871765.1 uncultured Lentisphaerota bacterium | reverse complement strand
GCATTCCGGAGCAACCGGGGCTCTGAACCTTGGACGAACTGGGCAGCTGCCGATGATCTACGCAAATTAGTTAGGGGAATTAATTAACCGCCGGCCTGTACAGTTGAAACCGGGCCGCCATCGACGACAATTCATAAAAGACCGGTTTTCTTCTACTAGCCAAGCCGCTGTTTCAATATATCCACGATCCTTTCCGCGGCATGACCATCCCCAAACGGATTCAGAGCAGAGCTCATCCGTCTATAAATTTCAACGTTCGTTAGAAGGGCTGTTGTTTCTTCAAATATTCTTTCTGCATCGGTCCCGACAATCTTGCCCGCCCCCGCTTCTATTACTTCAGGCCGTTCGGTCAATTCACGAAGGACAAGCACCGGTTTGTGAAAAGACGGCGCCTCTTCCTGTATCCCCCCGGAGTCAGTAAGGATCAGGCAGCATCGGCTCATAAGCTTCAGCAAATCACTGTAGGTCACAGGTTCAACGAGGTTAATGCGAGGCAATCCTCCCAGTTCTTTCATGACGATATTTCTGACATTAGGATTAAGATGGACCGGATAAACAATCTCCACGTCATCGTATGCAGTAACGAGCGACTTCAACGCTGCGCATATTGATCGAAGCGGCGCCCCGTGATTTTCTCGCCTGTGTGCGGTGACCAGTACGACACGGTTGTTTTCGAAATCGACCGTATCGAGCAGTGAATCATCGAATGGGCCATCGAGTGAAATTGATTGCAACGCATCGACGATTGTGTTACCCGTGACGAATACGTTCTCCTCCGCAACGCCCTCATGGAGGAGATTAGCGCGAGCGCGATCCGTCGGCGCGAAATGAAGGTCAGCCAGGCAGCCGGCGATGCGGCGATTGATTTCCTCGGGAAAGGGATTAGCCCGGTCAAATGATCTCAGCCCCGCTTCGACATGTCCCACCATGACTCCCTGATAAAATGCGGCGAGCGCCGCCGTCATCACGGTTGTAGTATCGCCCTGAATCAGGATTGCAGCCGGTTTAGACTCCTTGAAAAGGGCCGATAAGGATACCAATGACCGCGCGGCGAATCCGGCCAGGCTCTGGTCATGTTCCATTAGTCCAAGGTCCACATCCGGACTGATTGCGAATACCGCCATAATCTGATCGAGCATCTCACGGTGCTGCGCTGTTGTTACGATGAGGTGCTCGAATTCTGATGAGCGCCGGTTTAGTTCTCTGATCACCGGGGACATCTTTATTACTTCGGGTCTTGTCCCCACTATTGAAAGCACTTTATGGCGGTTCAATTCCCCCCCCCTGAATGGTTACGTCAGTATCTCAAGAAACCACCTGAAACCGTTCGGTCTTAGCCCATTTTCTTTCTTTTTTCTTTATGAAGTCATCATAGAAACCTCTAACCACGACTGGAATCCATAGCTGGCAATAAGTGAAGTATGATAGCGCGGTGAAGAACATATTCGACACCGTGTCCTCGCGGCTGTCTCTAGAGAGGGCCAGCATGACTTCAAAAACAAAAAGCGCATACGCAAGAATCCACACTTCATTATATGGCCCCGGCACAGGCACCTTGACCGCGCCGATAATGCCGTCGAACGCCTCCATCACGTAGGGGTTGTCGTCGATAAAGCCGCCCAGCTCCACGCGCAGATCGCCCCACACCAGCCCGAGGATCTCCGTCTTGCCGGTGACGTTATCCACGCGGGCGATGGCCTCATCGAAGCCGCCCGCCGTGGCCTTGAGCAGCGCGTTGATCCGCTCCTGCTGCGTGGCGGTCTTGGGCAGCACAATGCCCATCTCGGTGAGCGCCTTGACCTGCCCATTCGCGGCGCGCTGGACCTTGTCGAATGCCGGCCCCAGCTCCGTGCCGTTGATCTCGGCCAGGCCGATGGCGGCGACTCCCATCTGTTTCAGCGTGTCAGTTCCGACGCGCGTCTTGTCCTCTGCTTCCGCCATGAAGCCCAGCATCTGGTAGCCATCCTGGCCGACCATGATCTGCATCGAGTCGGCGAAGTCGCGCAGCCCGGCCGCGCCCGCGGCGGTGTAGTTGCCGGCGCTGCGCAGCGCGATGGCCAGCTTGTCGACGTTGGTCGAGGCGTCGGCATGTTCCTTCGCCAGTTGCATCACCTCGGCGCCGGCGGTCTTCACCACGCCGATGAAGTCGCGCACGAACTGGCTGGCGGCGGTATAGGTCGTGGCGAGCTTGATCCCGTGAAGTTGCTGCGCGGCGGCGGCTTTATCACCGGCCTGCTCGACGTTCTGCAGTTGCTTGACGACGAGCTTGTCGCCGTCGAGCACGACCTCCAGCGTCAGCTTGCGCGCATCAATGGCCATGGGTACCTCCCATCGCGCGCGCGGCCTCGCGCTGGAACTGCTCCGTGGCCTGCTCGGCGTTGTGGCAGGCGGTCAGCACGCCCAGCGCGTCGTGCAGCCAGGCGGGCGTGACCGGGCCGGCCGTTGGCCAGTGTCCCGCGAAGCGCCATTGCCAGACTTGCATCACCCACTGCTCCGTCGTCCATTTCAATGCCCAGGGGCAGCCGTCGAGGATTACGGCGCCGCTGGGGAGTTCGGCACACTGCCCGATGCAGGCGCCACACCGGCGCTGTTCGCCGCGGCAGGCGGGTCCGTTGGCGCTGGTGAGCCACCAATAGAGTTCGAGCTTTTTTTTTCCGCGCGGCCGAAGTGGTTCAGCGCCTCGCAGAACGTCATCCAACTGGCCAGCGCGGCGCCCGGGAAAGGATCGAGGCACTCCGCATGCAGCACGTCGTAGCTCGTGCCCTCAATAATCTCGCTGCTGAACTGCGCTGGCCACGGCTGACCGTCGCACTCCAGGCCCTCCCAGTGCGTGACGCTGAAGCGCAGCAGCAGGAGCTGGTAGGCGAACTGGCGGAACAGGCCGCTCTCGGGATTGACGCTGCTGTCGCGGATGAACGCGCGCAGCCCGGCGGGCAGGCAGCGGAACTCCACGAAGGCCTCGCCGCCCAGCGGCAGCTTGTGGCGTTCCTTGAGCCGGTTGTGCAGTTGCAGCGGCGCAGGCGTCCCTGGGAGGGCGGCCGTCCCTGGCCGCTCTTGTGCCGCCGCCAACGCACTGAGCTTCTGCGGCGGGTCCTGTTGCTTCGTTTTCGTCAACTCTTACTCCTTTTCTTCAGTGGCGGCGGGCGTCACCGCCTGCCGACCTTTAAGCGGTGGTGGCGAAGGTGAACATCGCGCCGGCGGGATCCTGCGCATACAGCAGTTTGTAGACCAGCTTGTTGCTGT
>CAIQIC010000085.1 GCA_903871765.1 uncultured Lentisphaerota bacterium | reverse complement strand
GCGGATCCAGATGTAGAGATAGAGGAAGCACATGATCTTGAAGAAGTACCAGAAGACACCGGCGCCCGGGAACGGGTGCAGCCAGGCGAGGGCTTTGACCTGGGAAAACGGCGCCAGCCAGCCGCCGAAGAACAGCACCACCGCCAGCGACGAGGCCAGCACCATGTGCGTGTACTCCGCCATGAAGAAGAAGGCGAACTTGATGCCGGAATACTCGGTGTGGAAGCCGGCCACCAGCTCGGACTCGGCTTCGGGCAGATCGAAGGGGGCGCGGTTGGTCTCGGCCACGGCGCAGATCCAAAAAATCACAAAGGGAACGATCAGCGGCCATTTCCCGATGTTCCAACCCGTGACGGCCTGCTTTTGGACAATGTCCACCATGTTGAGCGATTGGGAGTAGAAGATCACCGCCAGCATCGCCAGGCCGATGGGGATTTCGTAGCTCAGGATCTGGATCACCGCGCGCAGGCCGCCGAGCAGCGGGTACTTGGAGTTGGAGCCCCAACCGCCGAACACCAGGGCGAACACCGAGAGCGAGGAAAGGCCCAGGATCAGCAGCAGGCCCACCGGGCTCTCCGCCACCCAGAAGGTGAACGTGTAATTCTTGAACGGGATGCTGTCCCCGAGCGGAATGAAGCAAAAGGGCAGCAGCGCGCTAACCAGCACGATGATCGGGGCGATGTTGAAAAGCAGCCAGTCGGCCTGCTTTTGCATGATGTTTTCCTTGAACAGCAGCTTGACGGTGTCGGCGATCGGCTGCAGCACGCCCTGGAAGCCGACGCGGTTCGGCCCCAGGCGGCCCTGCAGCCAGCCCACCACCCGGCGCTCCAGCCACACCATGATGATCACCATGATCATCAGGTAGATGCACACCGCCGCCGCCTTGAGCAGGGGGATCAGCCCTTCGAAGATGAAGAGTTCCCGGCTCATTTATCGATCTCCCCCAGCACGATGTCGAGGGAACCCAGGATGGCGACGAGGTCGGCGATCAGGTGCCCCTGGCACATCTTCTCAAAGCACTGCATGTTGATGAACGAAGGCGCCTTCATCTTGACGCGCTCCGGCTTGTCGGTGCCGTTGGACTTGATGTAAAAGCCCAGCTCGCCCTTGGCCGCCTCGACGGACAGGAAGACTTCGCCCGGCGGGATCTTGAGCAGCCGGGGCACCTTGGCGCGGACCTCGCCGGCCGGCAGCCGGTCGAGCGCCTGGGTGATGATACGCAGGCTCTGGCGCATCTCGGCCATGCGCACCAGGTACCGGTCGTACACGTCGCTGTGGGTTCCCAGCGGCACGTCGAAATCGAAATCCTCATAAGAGGAATAGGGGATATTCTTGCGGATGTCCCAGCGGACGCCGGCGGCGCGCAGCGCCGGCCCGGTCAGGCCGTACTGGATGGCCTCCGCCGGCGCGATGCGGCCGATGCCGACGGTGCGGTGCTTCCAGATGCGGTTCTCGGACAGCAGCGCTTCGATGTCGGCCAGGCGCCGGGGGACCGATGTGACGACTCCGCGGATCAGCTCGCACACCTTGGGCGTCAGATCGTGCGGCACGCCGCCGATGCGCAGGCCGTGCACCGTCAGGCGGGCGCCGCAGTACTCTTCAAACAAATCCAGCAGGCCCTCGCGTTCGATGAAGCCATAGAGCAGCACGGACATGGCGCCAATGTCGTTGGCGTTGAAGCCGATCCAGGCCAGGTGCGACGCCACGCGCTGCAGCTCGGCCAGGATGACGCGGATGTACTGGGCGCGCTTGGGCACCTCGATGCCGGCCAGTTTCTCCACTGCCAGCACATAGCCCAGGTTGTTGAGCACCGCGCCGAGATAGTCGAGCCGGTCGGTGAGCGGCACGATTTGCGGATAAGTCCGGTGCTCCCACAGCTTTTCCATGCCGCGGTGGAGGTAGCCGATCACCGGCTCGACATTCAGCACCACCTCGTTGTCCGCCGTCACCTTCAACTGCAGCACGCCATGGGTGGAGGGATGCTGTGGCCCCATGCTGATTTCAATGTGTTTGTAGGGCATGGCGGTTATTCCCCGGCCAGGGGGAACTCCTTGCGCAGTGGATGGCCCTTGAAATCGTCGCCCAGGTAAATCCGGGTCAGCCCGGGATGCCCCTCGAAACGCAGGCCGAACATGTCGAAAATCTCGCGTTCCGCCCAGTCGGCCGACTTGTACAGGCCGGTGATGGAGGGCAGCGGCTCATCCTCCGCCGCGTCGGTGACGACGCGGAGGCGCAGGGCGTCCGGGAATTTGTAGAGCTGGTACAAAACGGAAAAACGCGGCCGGCCGGCGACGGGGGCGTTCGCGTTGTCCAGGCCGATGATGTCGTTGAGGGCGTTGAAGCCCTGCTCGTTGCGCAGGAAGGCCAGCACCGGCCGCAGGTCGCCCCGGGCCACGCGCACCGACAGTTCGCCCTTTTCAAAACGCGTCTCGAGCAGCCGGTCGTTGAAACGCGCCGCCAGGGCATCGAGCACCGCCTGCAGGGCTGGATGGTCAATCGTCGCGACGGACATCTTTCTTGAACATCACCCGGGTCGGGTGCTCCTTGGATATTTTTTCCTGCAAGGCGATCAGGCCGTGCAGCAGTGCCTGCGGGGTGGGCGCGCAGCCGGCGATGTAAACGTCCACCGGGATGATCTTGTCCACTCCCTGGGTGACGGCGTAGGTGGGGAAGGGCCCGCCGCAGACGGCGCAGTTGCCCATGGCCACCACCCACTTGGGGTCGGGCATCTGCTCCCACAGGCGGCGGATGATCGGCGCCATCTTGTTGGTCACGGTGCCCGCCACGATGAACAGGTCGGCTTGGCGCGGGGAGGGCCGGAAGACCTCCATGCCGAAGCGCGCCATGTCGTAGTGCGAGGCGCCGGTGGCGATCATTTCGATGGCGCAGCAGGCCAGGCCCGAACCCAGTGGCCAGAGCGAATTCTTCTGCGCCCACGTGATAAACTTGTCCAACTGGGTCAGCAGGAAGGCGGGTTGCGCGGGGGCCTTAATCAATTTCTCTCCTGAAGTCGAGTGCTGTCACCCTCCAGGCGTACACATACCCGAAGATCAGGATCAGCAGGAAAATCGCCATTTCGATCAGACCGAAAAGTTTGAGCCGGTCATAGATGAGCGCCCAGGGAAAGAGGAAGATGGTTTCGACCTCGAAGATGATGAAGACCAGGGCGAGCAGGTAGAAGCGGATGGAGTAGGACTCGCGGGCGTTCGGGGTCAGGGGGACGACACCACATTCGTAAGGCAGGTTCTTCTGCCCGTAGTCGTTGCGCTTGTAGCGGATCAGCCACGTGAACAGCAACAACGCCACCGCGAAAAACACCGCGAATGAAAAAAAAAGGAAGAAATACCAGCTATTGCTCATGGCCGGGCCATTTTATCGTAAAAACGGCGGCTGTCAACTCGGCGGAATGCACGACATAAAAAACGGTTGCCATTGGCCCGAAATTTCATATGCTTGCGGTCAACTTGTCCAGCGGGTGATGTTTTGCGCACATGGTAAAGGGTCGGGCGGCCTTGGGTTTGAGGCGACGTTCGAATCCCGAATGAGTCGGGGCCCGTGTCACGGAGCCGCCTGCGGCATGGTTAAGGAAAGAGAACAGGTATGGGTACGAAGCTATATGTCGGCAATTTGTCATTCAACACCCAGGAGGCGGAGTTAAAAGCCGCCTTTGCTCCCATGGGCACGGTGACGAGTTGCAGCTTGATCACGGACAAGTTTACCGGGAAGTCCCGGGGCTTCGCGTTCGTGGAAATGAGCACGCAGGATGAGGCCAACCGGGCCATTGCCGAGCTGAACGGCAAGGACTTCGAAGGCCGCGCCCTGACCGTCAATGAAGCCCGGCCCCGTGAAGAGCGCCCGCCCCGCAGCGGCGGCTTCGACGGCGACCGCGGCGGACGCCGCTTCGACCGCTAAGCGGTCGGTGGCGAATACATCTGGCCGTGCGCAAGGAGTGGACCGGCAGGTTCGCTCCTGTATGTCCCATGCCGCTTGGGCGGAACCAGGTTCCACGCCCGCCGGCCGGCGGCAGGCCGGC
>CAIQIC010000084.1 GCA_903871765.1 uncultured Lentisphaerota bacterium | reverse complement strand
CACCGACATCACGGCCTCCTGCAAGACGCCAAAGACCGCGCCCCGCAGTTTTTCTGCCGCCCTGTCGTGCGGCCCGGGCGTCAAGGATCGCAAGGTGTGCATCATCGCCCGAGTCGCTTTCGACTATCCGGCGGTGTTTGGCCCGCATCTGATCCCATTTGAGGAGGAAACGATCCGGCAGTATGCCGACCTGCCGCTGGCCGGACTGATGAAGGACGAATGGGGATTTCCGGCGTGCCACGACGGCAATCCCGGGAAGAACGGATTCTGGTTCTCCCGCTGGCAAGCCGACGCTTATGCCAAAGCCACCGGCGGCCGGGACATGGTCCGCGACTCGCTGCTGATGTGCTTTGGAGAACGGGGCCGGGAGGGCCAGCGCCAGGCGGCTGTCAATCACGTCATGGAGCTTCATCGCCTCCGCAACACCGAGATCGAACAAACCTTCTATCGCGCAACGAAGGCCACCTTCGGCCCCAACGCCTTCGTGGGCACGCACGACACGGTATTTCCCTATCCCGATGCTCGGGAGTTTGAGCGGAACGGCCTGAACTGGTGGACCGCGACGCGCAGCTACGCCCAATCCGACGAGACCACGCCCTACAGTTGCCGCACGTCGATGGCGAAAAAGTTCGGCGCCCCGTGGTACAACCAGTGGTACGCCCCCGCGCCGGAGTCCTACGAGAAGCTGATCTGGAGTTACGCCCTGGCCGGCGGGCGGATGAATTTTCATGTCCTGTGGGGAGGAGAGGGACCTGCGGCGGAATTGGGCAAGAAGCTCCTGCGCAGCCCTGTGATTCGCGCCGACTGCCGGATCCGGCTGCTCAACTTCATTTCCGCAGCACCGGTCGATTGTCCCGTGGCCGTGATCTTCGGCCACGCCGGTGCGATGAATTGGGCGGGGCCTGCTTTTGACGATGTGGGCATGGAACTGACCGACGCCTTCTGGCGCGCCGGGTATTACGCGGACCTGATTCCTACAAGCGAGTTGCGCGATTCCGCGTTGCGGGTGGACGCCGACGGGAACATCTGGTTCGGGCAACAGCGCTATGCGGCCGTCGTTCTGTATCACCCCGAGTTCGAGAACGCCACCACCGCCGGGTTCTTTCAGAAAGCCGCCAAGGGCAAGACCATCCTCTATCGGATAGGAGATTGGACCAAGAACTTCGAAGCCAAACCATTTGACGGAAATGCGGCCCTGCCAGCTCGGATGAAGATTGCCCGCGACATCAACGGTTGTGCCGAAGCGGTCCTCGCCGAGCTGCGCGCAGCGGGAATCGAAACGCAGACCTGCGCAACCGTAACGCTTCCCAGGTGGGGCAGCCTGGGCCGGACGTCAGCCGCGCTGCCGTCGTCAGGAAACTGCCGGCTCGTGGACGGCACGGTCATTCTCGCTTCCGGCCAGAATGACGTGAGGGGCGATCCGATCCAGAAGACCATCAAAGTGACCCCTCGACACGGCTCGGGGCAGGACGGTCACGATATCGCCTTCGACGCTGTCGGTGTGGCGGCTGTACGGCTGGACAAAGACGGCAAACTCGAAGCCCTCGCCGCAGGCGCATTGAAATCGTTCCGTGGTGGAGGACGGGTAATCGAACTGCCTGAGCGAGTTGACGTGGCCCTTTGGCGCGATACGAAAGGTAAGTGGTACGGCGTGTTGCAGGATTTCAGCGGCCCCGTTCCCGCCGCGCTTTTAGCCTTTACAAATGATTGGCTGCGGCTGAGCGTGCCCCTGCCGCTTGAACCATGAAAGGAACATGACCCCAATAATCTTGAGACCCCAATTGCCTTGAAAGGATATCTCTAAGATCATGAATGAATTCACAGACATGGATCGTCGCAATTTCATCAAGACCACAGGGCTGGGTGCATTGGCCGGGTTGACGCTGGCACACTGGCCGTCGTTCGGATTCGCGGAGGAGGCGACTCCTGAAGAACGCGCGAAGCGGTTGGCCGAACTCATGGACGAGCACCGGCTGTTTGATCGCGGGACACGCCGGGTTTATCGCGACAAACATCTGACTGGAATCAGCTTGCCGGTAGGGGGGATCGCTGCGGGGCCGATTCAGATCAACGGTGAGGCGCGACGGCATATCTGGCAGATTTTCAGGAACTATCCGCCGATCACGCTGCCGAACAGTTTCTTTGCAGTGCGTGCAAAAGCCGGTAAATCGGAGCCGGTGGTGCGAGTGTTACAGACGGTGGGCGAAGGACCTTTTGAGCCGATGAAATCATTGTCGTTCAGCGGCGAATATCCGTTTGGCTGGTACACATTTGAGGAGCCGGTGTTGCCGGTGCAGGTGATGATGGAAGTTTTCAGTCCGTTGATTCCGCTGAACACGAAGGACTCCAGCATCCCGTGCGCGATCTTCAACCTGACGGCGGAGAATACCGGCCAGGAGCCGGTTAGCGTCAGTTTCCTGGCGACGCAGCAAAATCCGATCGGTTTCCGCGCTGGCACGCCGTTGAAGGGGCGTACCGGTGCGACGTACGGGGGCAACACCAACCGGGTGTTGCGCGATCAGGACGGCGTCGCGGCACATCTGAATTCGACGCTGCCAAAGAGTGATGATCGATATGGCGATCTGGCGCTAGCGACACCCGACAAGGAAGCAAAGGCGACGGCGCAATGGGAGTCGGGATTCGACTTTGCAGAAGTCGCGGAGGCCGGGCCGACACCGGCAGGCGAGACGGTGGACGCGGCGATTGCCGTGCCGTTCGTTCTGAAGCCCGGAGAAAAGCGGACGGTGACGTTTGTGTTGGCGTGGCATTTTCGCAACACCTATTTCAAGGCTGAGAAGGTTCACATCGGTAATATGTACGAGAACTGGTGGCCGGATGCGCTCAGCGTGGCGCGCGATGTCACGAAAAGATTGAAGTCGCTCACCGAGCAAACGCGGTTGTTTCACGACACTTTCTACCAGACGAATCTGCCGTACTGGTTGCTTGACCGGATTTCGTCACAGGTGGCGATTCTTTCCAGCATGACCTGCCACTGGGCCAAGGACGGTTTCTTCTACGCCTTCGAGGGCTGCAATCCTGGAAGTGGTTGCTGTGAAGGCAACGCGACGCATGTGTGGGGCTACCCGCAGGCGCACGCCAGGCTGTTCCCCGACATCGCCCGGCGGATGCGCGAGGAGGAGTTTTCCCTTATGAAGTCCGACGGGATGATCCCTGTCCGCTATGGGTTCAGTTTCCCGGCGTTCGACGGCATGTGCCACGAAATCACCGCCGCGTTACGCGAGCATCAGACAAGCCCCGACCTGACATGGCTGACCAGGCAATGGCCGGCGATCAAAAAGGCGTTGGACTACATGATCGCTTGTTGGGACAACGACGAAGACGGTATGTTGTCCGGCCCACAACACGCGATGGACGGCGATCAAGGCGGTACGACCTCATGGCTCGGTGGCACATATTTGTGCGCACTCGCTGCCGCAACGACAATGGCACGTTCGCAAAACGACACAGCAGTCGCTGCACGGTATGATAAGATTCTCAAGGCCGGCAAGGCCAATCAGGATAAGGCATTGTTTAACGGCGAGTATTTCATCCAGGTTCCCGACCCGACACCCCGGCAGGATTACCTGACCGGCTGCTACATTGACCAGATGCTCGGCCAGTGGTGGGCGCTGCAGGTCAACCTCGGCTGGCTTTATCCGCCAGAACACGTGCGCGCGGCAATGGCATCGTTGTTCCGATACAACTTCCACGCCGACTTCCAAGGCTTCAAACAAGCGCCGCGTACCTTTTGCGTCGATGACGACGCCGGTATGATTCAGGGAACATGGCCGCGTGGCGGCCGACCCAAGCCACCGCACTCCATCCAGTACACCGAAGAAATTATGAGCGGCTTCGAGTATTGTGCCGCCTGCCTGATGACACAATCCGGTCTCATGCGTGAAGGCATTGCCGTTCTACGCGCTGCTGCCGACCGGTATGACGGGCGATTGCGTACCCTGCCTGGTCTAAAGGAAAACGCCAGCTGGGGCTACAGCGGCAATCCGTTTGGCGACGACGAATGCGGCAAGTTTTACGCGCGCGCCATGTCCATCTGGAGCGTGCTGGTAGCGTGTCAGGGGTTCACATACGACGCGGCTGCCAGTTCCATCGGCTTCGCCCCTGTCTGGAAACCCGATGACCATATTTCCTTCTTTACCGCGGCTGAGGGTTGGGGCTTGTTTGAAATTCAAGGTTCAATATTCAAGATTCACGTCCGGTGGGGCAAACTGTGCGTCAAGACCATGGCGCTAGCGATGTCACAGAAACCTGGAAAAGTGCGAGTGACACTGGCTGGGCGGCGACTGCCATCAGATTTCACATTTGGAGAAGGGCGGTTGAATGTGACATTGAACACCGTTACTGTCTTTTCTGCCGGTCAGACCATTGAAGTACATGCCGGGCCATAATATGAAAAATAAACGCACCATGAAACACATCCTGACTGCCGGCCTCGCCGCCCTGCTGCTGGTGCCGCTCATCGCGCTTCAGGCCGCTGACACGCCGACACCGGCAGGCAAGCCTGTCTTCCGGGACTACGTGGACTATGTGAGGCCGTGGATCGGGTCGAAAACGGGGCGCTGGTTTCAGACGGTGACTGGGTGCCGGCCGTTCGGCATGGTTGGCATCACGCCGGACACGGAGATTGGAAGCCGCTATAGTGGCTGCGGATATGTGTATCAGAAGCCCAATATCTTCGGCTTTTCCCATCTGCACGGCTGGGGACTTGCCGGGATCCTCGTCATGCCGACCGTGGGCGGCGTGGCACCGGCGCAGGGGCCTGGTGGCTGGAATTCTGTTCACCAGCACACCAATGAAGTCATGACTGCCGGCTATCACAAGGTGCTGCTGGATCGCTACGGCATCACCGCGGAAATCACTTCCACCGCCAGGGCGGGCTTCCACCGCTGGACCTTCGCCAACGACGCTGTGGCGGACATCTTCTTCGACTTACATTCCGAGCTCTCCGAAGCCGATCAGGTTGACGCCGAAGTAACCAAAGTGAGCGATACGGAAATCGAAGGTTGGGTCCGCCTGAAAGCCAACTGCGAGTTCGCTGGCGGCGACGTCGGCAAGGTCTATTTCGTCGCCCGCTTCAGCAAACCTTTTGAATCCCTGCGCGCCTGGAAGAACGCCGACCTGGGGGCTGTCAGTTCGGTCGCTGGTCACCCGCTGGTGATCTATCCACGCTTTCCGGTCAAACGCGGCGAGGTTTTGGAGATGAAGATCGGGCTGTCGTTCTGCGGTACGGGACAGGCCCGCAAGAACATGGATGTCGAGATCGGCACACGGGATTTTCAGGCGATTAGGGACGAATCCCGCGCCGAGTGGAACGAATGGCTCGGCAAGGTCCAGGTCACCGGCGGAACTGAGGAACAACGCATCAAGTTCTACACCGATGTGTGGCACTCGCTCTTCGGTCGCCAGACCCTCAACGACGTGGATGGCTCGTACTACGACCGGATGAACAACAAGGTCCGTCAGCTCCCACTGGAGAACGGCAAGCCGAAGCACCGGGTTTTCAATACCGACGCATTATGGTGGACCATGTGGAATCTCAATCTATGGTGGGGACTGGCCTATCCGTCCGTCCTGGAGGAATGGGTGCAGGACTCACTGCTGTGGTACGACAACGATCCAGAGCATCGCATCCCCTGGGGCAATGTCAACGGTGGACATAGTTGGATCATGATGGGTTGTGAACGGACACCCCTGATCTGTCGTGCTGTCCAGATGGACATGACCGGCTTTGACGTGCAGAAGGCATACACCGCCCTCAAGCAGATGCATTCCTCACCCCGAGGAGGAGGGCAGGGATGGATGGACGGCCTCACCGATTATCTTTCCATCGGATACATACCGTGCGACAGCGGCATCTTCGATGGGTGTCGTTCGGCTTCGCTGACCTGCGACGACGCCTACACCGACTGGGTCCTGGCCCAATTTGCGCAGAAGTTGGGACGCAGCGACGACTACGCCGCGTTCATGAAGCGGTCCGCAAACTGGAAAAATCTGTGGGACGGGCAGTACATCCGCCCGCGTTACCGCGACGGGCGCTGGGCCGAGATCGATCCGTTGGTTGGCAGGAATCGGGGCTACTGTGAAGCGAACGCGGAGCAGTACTCGTTCTTCACGGTGCATGATGTACCCGGCGTGGCAAAGCTGATGGGCGGTTTCGACAAGTATGCGGAACGGCTGGAACGCGACTTTCAGCTCGCCGAGCCGACCAAGTTCTCGTATGGCGAGGGCCAGCGCGGCGGCGAAGGCACGGTCAACTACTCGAACGAGCCGAACATGCAGGCCGCACATCTGTTCAATTATGCAGGCCGCCCGTGGCTCTCGCAATACCGGGTACGGCGGGCGCAACAGCAGGCTTACGGGGCGGTGGATGCAGTCGGGGGCTACGGTTACGGGGACGAGGACCAGGGGCAGATGGGATCCCTGAGCGCGCTGATGTCGATCGGTCTGT
>CAIQIC010000083.1 GCA_903871765.1 uncultured Lentisphaerota bacterium | reverse complement strand
CCAGGTCGCCTCCCATGCCTGGATCTTCTTGCCGAGGTATTCCGGCGTGCGCCCGACCATCAGGCCGGCAATGAACACGGTCAGCAGCACGTGCATCAGGATCCCATAGAGACCCGCGCCGGCGCCCCCGAAGATGATGCATCCCAGCATCATGTTCCACAGCGGCATCAGCCCGGCCAGTGGCGTGAAACTGTCGTGCATCGCGTTGACCGCGCCGCACGAAGTGCCCGTCGTCGCCACGGCAAACAGCACGCTGTTCATCACGCCGAAGCGCACTTCCTTGCCTTCGAGCAGCGGGCCGGGATGGCCCAGCACCGGATTCGGCTGCGTCTCTGACCACCAAGCCAGCGCGAAACTGCCGAGCAGCAGCACCAGCATCACGCCGAACAAACACCACGCGTGCCGCCGGTCGCCCACCAGCAGTCCAAACGCATAGACCAGCGCCGCAGCGATGATGAGCAGGCCGAACACCTCCAGAAAATTGGACAACGGCGTGGGATTCTCGAACGGATGCGCGCTGTTCTGGCCGTAGAACCCGCCGCCGTTGGTACCCAGGTGCTTGACGGCGATCTGCGACGCCGCCGGCCCGAGCGGTATATCCTGCGTCTCGACTTTCTTATCAACCATCGCCGGCTTGCCATCCGGGCCATAGACCGGCTGGCCCTGGTCGTCGGTCTTAGGCACCTGCGCCGTGTAGGGTTCGACCAACTTGACCGTCGCGTAGGGTTTGAAATTCTGCACCACGCCCTGGCCGGCCAGTGCGACGGCGAGAAGCACCGCGAGCGGCAGCAGCACGTACAGCGTCGCGCGCGTCAGGTCCACCCAGAAATTGCCGAGCGTCTGCGCCGAGGCGCGCTGCAGCCCGCGCGCGAGGGCCAGCAGGACCGCGAGGCCCGTCGCCGCGCTGAGGAAATTGTGCACGGCGAGGCCGGCCATCTGCGTCAGATAGCTCATCGTATTTTCGCCGGAGTACGCCTGCCAGTTGGTGTTCGTGATGAAACTGATCGCCGTGTTCAGCGCCAGCGCCCACGGCACATTCGGCAGCCGTTGCGGGTTCAACGGCAGCCACGCCTGCGTCATCTGGAACGCCAGCAGGATGACGAGGCCACGAGGTTGAAGATCAGCACGGCCGCGAAATACTGCTTCCACGACATCTCGCTTTCCGCACGGACGCCGCCCAACCGATAGATCCACCGCTCCACCGGCGCGAATATCGGACGCAGGAACGTCCCGTCCCCGGCGAAGACCTTGGCCATGTAGCGGCCCAGCAGCGGCGCCAGGCCGATCAACAAGCCGAAGAAGGCCAGCAACTGCAACACGTCATTCGTTTTCATGGGTGTACTATCCGGCGTTTGTTCGGCTGCGCCTAATTAAAAGCCGGCTCCGGACCATAAAAAAAACGTTAAAAAACACCCGGAGTTTCTACTCGCTGGCGGGCGGCTGGCGGACAGCCAACGCAGACCGCGACGGGTCAGGCGGGGAAGCGATCGCGCACGACGTAGAACGGCAGGAAGGAACCGAAATCTTCCAGGCCGGCGAGCGATTGGATCTGCACCTGGGCGCCGGCCTCGCGCAAAGCGGCAAACGGGTTCATGCCGCCGACGACAATCATGCCGGTCCGGCCCTCAGCCACGGGGATGTGCAGCAGTGGCTGGTTGGGCCGGCCGATGGCGAGAATGCTGGCGAGCCCCTGCCGCTCCATCTGCCGCACGATGCGCTGCACCTCGCCGAGCGCAACGGTCGGGATTTCGCGGAAGCTGGCGCCGATGATGCCGCTGCCGGTCCGCGCGCAGTCGCGCACGGTGGTCATGTTGGCATTGATGAAAAATTCCAGCGGATCGATCGTGGTCCCGCGGTATTCGAGCAGTTCCAGGAAACGCACAGGTTGGCCATCGTGCAGTTCCAGCAGCCCGCCAAAGCGGGCGGTCACCGGAATGCGCTCGGCCAGCAGGATGCCGTTGACCGTCATGCTGCAGACGGTGCCCAGCGCCACCCTGCCGGGCGGCACGGCCAGGCCGCCGAGCGACCGGCCGGCGCGAACCACCGCCAACTTGCTGCCCATGCAGAGGTGCCGCACGAACACCGGCTTCATATATTCCAGCGCGCGGGCGAGGTAGCTTTCGCCGATGAGCGCGATGTTGGCGATGATCGTGCCCGCACCCGCGCCAATGCGATAGGTCATGCGATAGCCCAGCGCGTCGATCTTGGCGGCGACAAAGCCGACGCGCTCAATGATGTTGGCGTGGGTGAGTTCGTCGCGCCCGCGCGGGGTCAACTCCCGGCCGCGGCGCCGGTTGACGAAGCGTGTGAGGCCTTCGCGGTCCATCTGCAGGAGATAGTGGCGGATCGTGCGCGGCTGGAGTCGGGCTTCATCGGTGCTGATGCGCTGGAGCAGCCGCGCCGCGCCCGCCGGCCCGCCGAGTTCATGCAGCGCCCGGAGAATCGCCAGCTTGACCGACGAGTTTTGTTTCATGCGTGTCACTTGCCGGCCAATGCCGGCGGCCGTTTGCATCGGCCGTTTGGCCGCGGCCCATGCTAATCAATCCCGCGAAAAGCGCAACAAACATTT
>CAIQIC010000082.1 GCA_903871765.1 uncultured Lentisphaerota bacterium | reverse complement strand
GGTGGTGGTTTCCTGGCTTTCGCAGAAGCCCCACATGTCCCGGGGCCGGACGTGGTCGGGGCGGAAGTCCGCCGCGGGCAACTGGCGGGTATAGCCGAAGCCGCCGGAGCCGACGTAGGTGCCGTCCCCATTGAACGCCAGCAGTCCATACGCTTCCAGAAAGTCCAGCTTGGCCAGATGCCCGTCGCGCAGCAGGGCCATCAGCCGCTTGAGGTTGTCCGGCTCGTCGTACATGTCGAGCATGATCTGTTCCAGCCCGCGCAATTTGGCCAGGACCCACGTCATGCCCAGCGTCCACCACCAGCGGGTCTTGAGCCGCACCGTCAGCAGGTCGCCGAGCGTGGCTTGTGCCAGTTGCACCACCGCGGCCGAGGCCGCGTGGTCCACGGTGATGATCGGGAAGTGGAGTTTGTCGAAGTCATCGTAGGACTGCAGCGGTGCATCCCAGCGGTAGGAACCGCCATGCTCGCCGCCGATCTTGGTTTCGTGCATCCCCCAATCGCTCTCGATGTACGCGTGCGGCACGTCAAACAGCGCCTCCACCACGCGATCGTCAGACATGCTCTCGCCCCAGAAAATCTCCTTGCGCAGCGTCATCTCCCAGGTGCGCGCCAGCGTGCCGGCGCAGTGGAGTTGATCGTCGGTGACGATTTCGTTCCAGCCGTTTTCGGGGTCGCAGAAGATCATCGGCCGTTCGGGCTGCAGGTCGTTGTGCCGGCGCCAGCGCTCGCGCTTCTCGGCTTCCAGGGGCCGCGCCGCCAGCTCCGCCACGCGTTGCGCCAACGCGCGGAGAACGGCGCGGTCCGGCGCGGATACGTGCAACTCCTCGCTGGCGATCGAACTGGTCGCCAACGCCGACTGGGTTTGAGTGGCCATCGGTTGCTGCTCCCTGTGCGTGTTCCGTGCGGTCGTCCGGGCCGGCCCCGACGACCTGATCCATTTCGAAAAAGGTTGGCGCACTTTAGCCTGACGGTTAGCTCTGAGCCAACATTTTTTCACGCTTGGACTGGCGGATGGGGCACCGACAGCGAATCACCCCCCCCCAGCGCCAGCCGGGGTCGGTCGGCAAATGCTGGAATAAATTTTCCTTGACCCTCACAATAGACTATCCGGCCGGATAGTCTATTGTGAGGGTCCTAAAAGGGCGAATGGGGATGTTTTGAACGCGGGGCGCTGGCTGACAGCAGGCGCTGACGCGGTTGCGTTCAGATTATTTCGCGCATTGACGCCGGCTGGACAAATGGTCCCGCGGCTCTGCGGAGCAGAGCGGCAGCGGCGGCCTCAGGGCTGCTGCACGGCGGTTTACAACGCCTGCGGCGGGCCGTCAATTTCCAGCACCACCACGGTGGCGATGTTATCCGGCGCGATCGCCGGAACGGTCACGGTGACGGGACCGGACTCGGCGGCCGTCAGCGCCAGCGCCGCGCGGGGTTGGGCCAGCAGGTAGGCCTTTTTCACACGGCCGGCAAGGGGTACCACGAGCTTTCCATCCTTGGGCCAGTCGAACACGTGGAGGAAGAGCTTGCCGGGCTGCTGCGTGCAACGGCCCCAGTCGAGCTTCTTAAACGGGCTCGCGGTCGTGCCATAGACGGCCTTGCCGTTGACCTTCATCCAGGCGCTCGAGGCTTGGGGCGGGGATGAGTCCTTCAGATGAAGGACCGACGTTCAGCAGGTAGTTACCGCCCTTGCTGGCGCAGTTGATCAGATTCTGGATCAGTTCCTTCGCGGATTTCCAGCTCTGGTCGTTCTTGTTGTAGCCCCAGTGGCCGTTCATCGTCATGCACGATTCCCAGTCCACGCCGGGGCCGAAGCCGGTGGCCGGGATTTCTTGTTCCGGGGTGCCGTAGTCGCCGACGCCCTTGCTCTTGTCCATGCCGTCCATGCCGGCGCGGCCCTTGCCGACGCGGTTGTTGATGATGATGTTGGGTTGCAAGCTGCGGACATAGTTGTACAGATCCACGCCGCGCTCATGGGTCCAGGGGCCTTCCCATTCGCCATCGAACCAGAGGATGCCGATCGGGCCGTAGCCGGTGAGCAGTTCCTTGAGCTGGCCTTTCATGTACGCGGTGTAGCAATCCATGTTCGGCGGCGTGGCAGGCGCCTTGTCGTTCCACTTGCGGCACGTGCCGTAGACGCTCTCGCCGTACTGCGCCAGCCAGGCGCCCATTTCCTTGAGACGCGCCACCTGCCGCGGCTCGATTTCGCCCGTCGGCATCGGTCCGACGTTGAACAGTAGATTCGCGTCGCCGCCGGCGCCGTTATCAGCAGCGCGCTGCCGACCAGCAGTCGGGCGAGCAGGCCGCCCGCACCTCGGCCGAACCAGACCGCTCGCGGTCCGATTTCTTTCACGGTTCAGCGCTTTCATGCACGTGTTCCTTCCCGCGGTGGCGCAACCCAAGCTGCCGGTCTTTCTACAACGATCTGCCCCGGCGTCAACCTTCTTGCGTCGTCTGTCGCAAAACTAGCGTTCCGGCGGATGTCGGAACACGTCCTGCAGGGCCTGATAAGCGGGCTTGGGGCGATACGCCGCATCGAAAAGGGGCCCATCTTGCCGGCGTTCTCCGGCACGCAGATGTTGAACTCGCTCCGCAGCGTATGCTGATATTCCGGTTCGTCCAAGTGGGGGATGCTGACTGCGGCGCCAATATAAAAACCGCGTTGCTGCGCCCATTCCCGGAGCGTCGGCTCGGCGCGCGCGGTTCGATCGCCGAACGTGAACGCAGCGATCAGAAATATTCCCGTCAGTGAGGTTGCCGGGGTCGGCCAACGGTTCACCTCGCGCAGCTTGTTAGCGAACCGGATTGCTTTGATATTCAAGCAAACAATTGTAGACAAAGGGTCGGGAGATGCCAAGTCCAACCATAACGCATAATAAAATAATGACAGCGAAAATGGGCTGCATGAAAACAGGCGCCGGCCGGCGCGTGACGGGGAGCGGGCTCTTCAGGAACCGGGTTTCAATCCGCGGTCCAGGGCGTCGTTCAGCCAGGCCACATACGCGTGCATGGTCGCGCAATGGCGGATCAGGATCTTGGCCAGGTTGGGCCCCAGCACCGTGCGGTCGGGGAAGTTGCGATAAATCTCGTAGCTTTTCAGACGCAGCAGATCGAGGTCGGGATGGTCCCGGGGCACATCGCGCGGGGCGGTTTTCAGGCGGGCACCCGGCAGTTTCCGGCCAAAGGCGGCGATGAAGTCCTTCCGGCCGATGATGCGGCGCAGCGCGGGGGCGTCGTCGAGCAGGGCGTTGCGGACGGCTTTCATTTCGGGGGTGGGGGGCATGTAGAGGCCGCCCGCCACCAGGCTGTCGCCGGGCTCGACATGGATATAGTAGCCGGCGCGCGCGACCTTGCGGCCGCGGTCGCTGATAAAGGCGCCGAGGTGCGTCTTGAAGGGCGTCTTGTCATGGGCGAAGCGGGTGTCGCGGTGGATGCGGAACACGCAGGCAGCGGGATCGAGTTCCAACACGCGCGGATCGAAATGGGCGATGCCGGCAAGCACCATATCCACCAGATGGATGAATTCGGCGCGCGCTTTTTCGTAGTCAGGACGATGGGCGGTGAACCAGGCGCGGCGGTTGTTTTTTTTCAATCCGGCCAGAAAGACCAGCGTGGCTTGCGTGATCATGCGTTCATCTCCGCCTGCACCCCCTGGCGCCGCGCTGCCCGCCGGCCGTGGCCCGCGGCCCGGCCGGCCATGCGCCGCCCGCGCCAGCCTACAACGTCCAACCGGCGCGATACGGGATGTGGACGAGTTCGTTGGCCTTGTCGTTGTTGGTGAAGCTCAGCGCCGGGCCGTCCCACAGAAGTTTTTCGCCCGGCAGCCGCATGGCGATCAGTCCGACCAGCAGCATTTCCGTCAGCGGCCCGCCGTACTCGAAGGGGGAACAGGCCGGCCGGCCGTCCTTGCAGGCCCGGACCCAATCCTGCTCGTGGTTGCCCTTGATCCGGGGGATGGTTTTCTCCGGCCGTTTGAAATCCTTCATGCGGGCTTCCGGAATGACGCGCAACCCGTCGGCGCCATGCGAGTCGTGCAGCAACGTCTGCTTCTCGCCAAAAATCACCGCACCGCTCTCGGGCAGGTCGTGCCCCGGCTCCAGCATCGGCGGCCGCGGCATTTTGAACTGGCCGTCGAACCAGGTCAGCTTCAGCGGCGGCATCGGTCCGCGCGCCGGGAATTCGAAGATGACCTTGGACGAGGCGGGGAAGGCTTCTGCGCGCAGCTCCGGCTTCTGCGGATCGATTTCGGCCAGCACGCTGGTCGGGTACTTCAGGTCCAGCGCCCAGAAGGAGGGATCCAGGATGTGGCAGCCCATGTCGCCCAGCGCGCCGGTGCCGAAATCAATCCAGGCGCGCCATTTGAAGGGACAATACGCCGGATGGTATTTGCGCTGCCGGGCCGGCCCCAGCCAGAGGTCCCAGTCCAGCGTGTCGGGCACGGGCGGTTCGCCTTGCGGCAGTTCCTGAACGGCAAAGTTCGCATACCACGGCTTGCCGGAGGGCCGGTCGGTCCAGGCGTGGATTTCCTTGACGTCCCCGATGGCGCCGGCCTGGACCCATTCGCGGACCAGGCGGATGTGGTCGTCCGAGTGCCCCTGGTTGCCCATCTGGGTCCGGACCTTGTAGCGGCCGGCAGCCTCGGTGATCTTGCGAGCCTCGTGGACAGTGTGGGTCAACGGCTTCTGGCAATAGACGTGCTTGCCGGCCTGCATCGCTGCCAGCGTGATCACGGCGTGGGTGTGGTCCGGGGTGGCGATCACCACCGCGTCAATGTCCTTTTGCTGCTCGAGCATGACCCGGTAGTCCTTGTAGCGCTTGGCTTGGGGATACCGGCCCAAGGTATTGGCCGCATACTTCGCATCCACGTCGCACAGGGCCACGATGTTCTCGCTGTTGCACATCCGGAGGTTGCCGCCGCCCTGACCGCCGATCCCGATGCCCGCGATGTTCAGCTTCTTGCTGGGCGTGTCCTGGCCCCACAGCAGGCGGCTGGGGATGAATTGAAAGGCCGCCACGGTGGTGGCAGCGCGCGCCAGGAAACTCCGGCGCGAGAGGCGGTGGGTGCTCTGCTTCATGTTGATCTCCGCGCCATTCAAGCGTGCCCCGGCACCGACGGCACATCGTCCGGCGGCGCTGTGACGGGACCCTTTTCAAAGTCCTCGGCGGCAGGCGCGAGGGTCAGGTTGTAGAAATTGGAATCCTTGCGCTCCGCCATGTCCGACCACCGGACGAGCTGGCCGGTGTAGGCGGCGGTGCGGGCCATGATGGCGCCCAGGGTGGCCTGGGCCACGTTCTGGGCCTCGTTGAGGCCCGCGTTCTTCAGGATGCTGTTGAGCAGGTCAACATGTTCCTGGATGTAGGGGTCGCCGGAGGCCACCGCGACGTCCGGCAGCGTTAGCCGGGTGCCGTCGTAGGTTTTCATGGCGCCGCCGCCCCAGGCGGTGCCTTTCGTGCCGACGAATTCCTCCCACACACCGCCGTAGGTGTCGTTGATCTGCCGGCACATGCTGTGGATGTGCACGTCGTTGCCGTAGTCCAGGTCCACGCTGAAGAAGTCAAACTGATCGCCGGTCTTGCGCCGGGCGCGGCCGCCGAAGCCGACGGCGGACACCGGCGGACGGCCTATCATCCAGTTGGCGATGTCAATGTTGTGGACGTGCTGTTCGCAGATGTGGTCGCCGGACATTTCCGTGAAGCTCGTCCAGTTGCGGACCAGGTAGTGCGCGTCGTCCTCGCCCGGGTCTTTTGTTTTGAACCAGAGCGCGCCGCCGCACCACGAAATGCGTCCGCCGACGATGTTGCCGATCAGGCCTTCCCGGATGGCCTTGGCGCTCTGCAGGTAGCCTTCCTGGTGGCGCCGCTGCGTGCCCGCGACGACGGTGAGGCCCTTCTTCCGGGCTTCCTCGCCGGCGGCCATTACGCGCCGGGCGCCGGGGGGATCCACCGCGACGGGTTTTTCCATGAAGACATGCTTGCCGGCTTGTACCGCGGCTGCGAAGTGCAGGGGGCGGAAGTTCGGGCTGGTGGCCAGCAGCACGATGTCCACCGGTTGTTCGAGCACTTTTTGATAGCCGCTGAAGCCGTCAAAGCAGCGCTCTTCCGGCACGCCGTGCCGCCGGCCGCAGTTGAGCGCCCGGTCCTTGAACACGTCGGCCACGGCGACGGCCGCGGCTTCGACGCCCACTAGTTTGGCGGCTGCCATGAAATTGTCCAGGGCACCGGTGCCGCGCCCGCCGCAGCCGATCAATGCCACGGTCATTTTCTTTGACACTCCCTGCGCCCGCACGTTGACCAGCGGGATGGCCTGGGCGGCCACGCCCAGCGCCGTCAGGCCTTTGATGAAATTTCGCCGCGAAACGTGTTTCGTATCCATGTGCACTCCTTTTGTTGGACAAAGAACGAATACCATGGCTTTTTCTTGCAAGCGTGGCCACATATTTTTTCAAAAAAGTTCGGCCGGACTTGGACTAATGCGAAAAAAAACTTCGGCATTTGACAGCCGGGGCAGGGTGGGGCTACCTTGCCCCGCGGGCCGGATATCAGACCGGCCGGGGCGAATATGAACATGCCATCGGACCACCCAGCCTTCTGGAAACAGCGGGGAAGACAGCGGACGGTTGATGCATGACCACGGAACAATGGCATAAGCTGGGGCCGGTGGAAACATTGCGCCGGCAGCCGTTGCAGCAGATTGTCCTGGGCGAACTGCGCATCGCGCTCTCCTATGCGGATGGGAAGTTCGGCGCCATTGCGGGGACGTGCCTGCACGATGGCGGTCCGCTGGGCGAAGGCACGCTGGAGAACGACTGCGTGGTCTGCCCGTGGCACGGTTACGCGTTCCACCGGCACACCGGCCAGTGCTGCACAGAAACCACCGGTGCCGTGCCGTGCTTCCATCTCAAGGAGGAAGGCGGCGACTTGTACCTCGCGCTGGAGCCGGCGACGCCCGTCGTCCCATCGGCGCGACCGCCGCATCCCCTGGCCCGTGACCCTGAACGCGCGCCCGGCCCGCTCCGCGTGGTAGGCGTGTCCACCACCATCATGAACCGCCAGCATCCCCGGTTTTCCACCTCCGATTACCTGCTGGAGATCGCCCTGGCGCATGCGCGGGAGCAGGGCGGCGCCGAAACCCGGCTGCTCACGTTGAACGAGCTGAATTTCCGCGCCTGCGAGGGCTACTACTCCAAGGGCGCCGAAACCTGCACCTGGCCCTGCACGATTACGCAGCAGGACGCGGACGACCAGATGCAGCAGCTTTACGAAGCATTGATCTTCTGGGGCGACGTGGTCCTGGTGGCGACGCCGATCCGCTGGGGCGCGCCGAGTTCGCTCTATTTCAAGATGGCCGAGCGCATGAACTGCATCCAGAACCAGATCACCGTGGCGAACCGCGTGCTGATCCGGAACAAGGTCGCCGCCTTCATCATCACAGGCGGGCAGGACAACATCCAGGCGGTGGCCGGCCAGTTGCTGATGTTCTTCGGCGAATTGGGCTTTCAGTTTCCGCAATTCCCCTTCATCGCGCACAGCCGGGGCTGGACGGCCGAGGACATGGACACCAACGTGGCCCAGGTGCGCGCCAGCGCCGAACTGCGCGACGGGTCCTGCGCGCTGGCCGGGCGCTGCCTGGCGCTGGCCGGCGCTTTGCTCCGCGCGGACCAGCCGGCCGCCAGCACGGAGCGCGGCGGCCGCAAGGCGCATCCGATCTGAAGGATAACGTGAGCCAATCCTGATGCGTGCCGTATGCCAAGGACCGCGAGGAGCCGGCTGCCGATGGCCGGCGGCCTGGGGCCTGAGCCTGTGGCTCCTGGCGTGGGGCGTCGGACGGGCCGGCCCGGTAACGGCGGCGTTCCCCGAAGAAAAAACTTTTTTCGTGCGCGCATGGCGGGTGGAAGACGGCACGCCGGCGAATACGGTGGTCGGTGTAGCGCGCCGGCCCGACGGGTATCTGTGGGTGGCGACGCGTACGGGGTTGTTCCGGTTTGACGGAGAAAACTTTCAGCCCTGCCCACAGGTCTCCGCCGCAGCTCTGCCCGGCCTGATGGTTCCCGTCATGCTGCGGGATCGGCGCAACCGGCTCTGGCTGGCGAAGGACCGCGGCGCGATGGCCTGCGTGGACGGCGCGGCCACCCGGGTTTTTACCATCCGAGACGGGCTGCCGGATTTGCAGCCGGTATCCATGGCCGAGGATGGCGAGGGAGCCATCTGGATTTCCTATGCCGCCGGACCGCTGTATCAGATCAAGGACGCCCGGGTACAGCCCTGCGAGGCCACGGCCGGCATGTCCGGTCAGGAGGCCAGTTGGCTCATTGCCGACCGCCAGGGCCAGATCTGGTTCGCCCGCGGGGGCGGCGTGGGGGTGCTGCGCGCCGGCCGCTTTGCAACCTTGCTGACGCTGGAACAGCCGGCGTTGCGGCTGGCGGCCGCGCGCGGGGGCGGCGTGTGGCTCAGCGACGGACAAAAGGTGTGGAAATTCAAGGAAGGCGGCAAGCTGGAACTGCTCGGCCGGATCCCGGCTGGCCAGGTGAAACTGCTGCGTGAGGACCAACCCGGCCGGCTGTGGGCGGCCGTGGCCTTGGAGGGGCCGTTGGGCGGTCTGTTCTGCCATGAGGGTGGCGATTTCAAGCGGGTGCCGATTTCCTGCACGGCCGTCGTGAGTCTGTCGGATGACCGCGAGGGCAATCTCTGGGTTGGCACCCTCGGCGCCGGCTTGCTGCAGGTTCGACCGCGGGCGGTCGAATTGGTCAACCCCGAAGCCGACGTGCCGTTGGTGGCCGTGCAGTCGTTCTGCGAAGACAACAACGGCATGCGCTTCGCGGTGGGCCAAAACGGATTGCTGGCGCGCTGGCAGAATTCCGCGTGGGAGACGATGACGGTCTTTTTGCAGGGCGTCCCCACGCCGGTCGTGCGGTGGCAGAGACCCGGCTGGGAGCGGATGACCGCGCCACTCGGCTGGCCGGGCGGTCCGGCCACCTGCGTGGCGGCGGATCCGCGCGGCGGCGTTTGGCTCGGCACAACGGAGCGGGGTCTGTTCCAGTGGCGGGATGGCAAATTCTTCAGCCTGGGCGACACCAACGTCCTGGCCCGTCATGCCATCCATGCGCTTTTCCCCGGTGCCACGGGCGATCTGTGGATCGGGCAGGAACAAGCCGGAACCTTACATAGGCTGCGCGATGGTCACTTGCTGACGTTGAAACTGCCATCCAACACGGGTCAGGTCAGCGCCTTGGCGGAAGATGCGAGCAACACCCTGTGGGTGGCGACTACCGATGGCCGGCTGGCGCGGGTCAACGGGGAGACCGTCGAGGATGTAACGTCCCAAACGCTGTCCGCCCCTGCGCCCATCCGTTGCCTGCATGCTGCGCCGGATGGCAGCCTCTGGATCGGGTATGCCGCCCGCGGCCTGGGATGGCTCAAGCACGGGAGGTTTTTTCTTTTCGGACTGGAGCAGGGCCTGTGGGACGCGGGCATTTCCCAGATCCTGTCGGACCGCCGCGCATGGCTGTGGTGCGCGGGCGACCGGGGCGTTTTTCGGATTCCCCTGGCGGATCTGGAGGCGGTGGCGGCCGGGCAATTGCCGGCGATCCGCATGGTGTTGTGCGGACGCGGCGAAGGTCTACCCAACCTGCAAGCCGGTTGTGGAGTTTGGCCGGGGCCGGTGTACGGCCATGCCGGCGAACTCTGGATGCCGATGCTGGCCGGTTTGGCGGTCATACATCCCGAGCGCAGCCTCGAATATCCACCGCCGCCCGCGGTGGTCATTGAACGCCTGTTGGTCAACGGCCGGCCGGTGGCGGCCTACGACAGCCAGGAGTCCTGGGACCGCAGCAACGCGGTGGCGCTGGTTGATCTGCACGGCTTGACGAACCGGCTGGCCTTGGGCCCGGGCGTGCGCCAATGGGCGGCGGAGTTCACGGTCCCGAGCTTCACGGGACAGGAAAACATCCGGTTTCGTTATCAACTGGAAGGCTTGGATGAAACCTGGGTGGATGTGGGTTCGCGGCGGGTGGCCTACTTCAGCATGGTGCCGCCGGGGCAATACCAGTTCCGCATGATGGCCTGCAACAACGAAGGCGTATGGAATGATGTCGGGGCGGTATTGGCCTTCACGGTATTGCCGTACTATTGGCAGACCTGGTGGTTCCGGGTGCTGTCCTGGATCGCCGGGGGAGGCGTGGCGGGCACGATGGTGTGGATGGAAACACGCCGCCGGTTGCGGCGCAAGCTGGAGCGCGTGGAACGCCAGCGCGCCTTGGAGCGCGAACGCGCGCGCATCGCCCGCGACATCCACGACGACCTGGGCGCCAGCCTGACCCGCATCGGCATGCTCAGCCAGCCGGGCGGCGCAGCCCCGGAAACGCCGGAACGCACCGCCGCCAACTTGAACGTAATCTATCAGACCGCCCACGGTCTTACCCAGACCCTGGACGAAATCGTGTGGGCGGTGAGCCCGCAGCATGACACGCTCGACAGCCTGGCCACCTACCTGGGCAAATTTGCGCAGGACTTCCTGCGGCACACCGGCATGCGGTGCCGGCTGGATATGCCCCTGCAGTTGCCGCCCCTGACCTTGACCGCGGAAAAACGGCACCACCTGTTTCTCGCCTGCAAGGAGGCCCTCAACAATGCGGCCAAATATTCGCAGGCCACCGAAGTCCGCATCACGTTGACGCTGACGGCCGGCGGCTTTGCCATTCAATTGGAAGACAACGGGGTGGGGCTGCCGCCGGCCGCCACTCCGGGCGCTCCGGCGCCTGACGATCCGGCCCAGCGGACCGGCGGTCGCGGATTGACCAATATGCGCCGACGCTTGGAGGAAATCGGCGGACGGTGCGAAATCCGCAGTACGCCGGGCGTCGGCACCAGCATCCTTTTCACCGTTCCGGCCCTCCAGGCGGGAACGCCTGCGCACCATGCCGGGCCAGTACGATTACCTTGGACGCGTGACGGAAACGGATGATATATACTGCGCTATCCCGGTGCAGCGCGTGCGAAAGAACTTGCGATGGACGACATAACCCTGGCCATCGTGGATGACGACGCAGCCATGAGGAGTATCCTCACGGACTGGCTGCAACCCGCGGAGGGCTTTCGTTGCCTGAGCGATTTCGGCAGCGTCGAAGAAGCGCTGTTGCGTCTGCCCGAGGTCAAACCCGCCGTCGTGCTGATGGACATCAACATGCCGGGCCTGAGCGGGATCGAGTGTGTCCGCCAGTTGAAGCCGCTCCTGCCCGCCACCCAGTTCGTCATGCTGACGGTGTACGAGGATGCCGATCACATCTTCCAGGCGCTGATGGCGGGCGCCAGCGGGTATCTGCTCAAGCAAACCCCGCGCGAGGAATTGCTCACTGCGATTCGGGAAGTTCATGCCGGCGGTTCGCCGATGACGAGCAACATTGCCCGGAAGGTGGTGCAATACTTTCAGCAGCTCCAGGCGCGCCCGTCACAGACACCCGCGGCGGAGGATCTTTCGCCGCGCGAGCGCGAAGTGCTGGGCCTGCTGGCGCGCGGCTATATGTACAAAGAGATTGCCGACTCCCTGGGCCTCAGCGTGCCGACGATCAACACCTACATCCGCCGTGTATACGATAAACTGCAGGTCAAGTCCCGCAGCCAGGCCGTCGCCCGCTATGTCGTCCAGCGGAAAGATTCCGCTCCATCCCGCCCGCGGTGAGGCCGGCCCGGGGGTCTCATTCCATAGGCACCATGGCAGAGGTTGTATCCGGGGAGCGCACACGCGTGCGCCGCGCGGCGCCCTCGTCGCGCGGATTTTCGCCCGCAGAGCGGTTGGCGGGGACGCCAACCGCAACACACGTCGCGTTTGCTTTCTTCACGGGTTTTCAGATCGTCCGCTTCAGTCATGACGGTGTTCCCGCGGGGCTTGCCGCAGCAGGAAAGGCAGGCCGCCCATCAGCAAATAATCCACGCCGCGCCGGTTCATCCTCTGGGGAGGACTGCAAGTCCTTCCCGTGGGAGGAGCAGAAAACGGGATAGGGACATTCCGTCTTCTACCTTCAGCCCTCGGCCTTCAGCCTCCTCGGCCATTCTGCTCTTGCCCAACCCGGTCCGCCGGCGTACCCTCGGCGCCGCGCTTCATGATGCGTGATCCTGAGCCGTTGGTCTCAAAAAAACGAACCGTGAAGCAGGTGTGGCGGTCGGATCATTCCCTGTTCACATGCAGATTCTGGACACAGATTATCTGGTCATTGGCGGCGGGCTGGCCGGCCTGACGGCGGCGCTGAAACTCAGCGCGGGCGGGCGGGTGCTCGTGGTGACCAAGATGGCCCTGGCCGAGAGCAACTCGGGCTATGCCCAGGGCGGCATCGCCTGCGTCATGGATCCGAAAGACAGCTTTGCGTCCCACGTCGCCGATACGCTCCAGGCCGGCGCCGGCCTGTGCCACCCGGACGTGGTCGCCGCCATCGTGAACGCCGCGCCGGCGCGCGTGCACGAGCTGGAGCGCATGGGCATGGTTTTCGAGCGGCGCGCGGGGCAGACGGACGAGTATGACCTCGGCCAGGAAGGCGGGCACACCCACCGCCGGGTTCTGCACGCCGGCGATTTTACGGGGCAGGAAATCATCAAGGTCCTGATGGCGCGGTGCGCCCGGGCGCGGCGGATCGCTCTCCGGACCGACTTGATGGCCATGGACCTGATGGTGACCGGCGGCGCGCGGCGCCGGTGCGCGGGCGCGTGGTTCCTGGACCGCGTCGCCGGGCGCCAGTTGGCCATCCGCGCCCGCGCCACGGTGCTGGCCACCGGCGGGGCAGGCAAGGTATACCTGTACACCAGCAATCCCGATGTCGCGACCGGCGACGGCATCGCCATGGCCTGGCGCGCCGGGCTGCCGGTCATGAACCTGGAGTTCGTCCAGTTCCATCCCACCTGCCTGTATCATCCCACGGCCAAATCCTTCCTCATCAGCGAGGCGGTGCGCGGCGAGGGCGGTGTGCTGAAAAACCGCGCCGGCGAGCCGTTCATGGAGCGCTACGATCCGCGCGCCTCGCTGGCCCCGCGCGACATTGTCGCCCGCGCCATCGATCGCGAAATGAAAATCCGCGGCGACCCCTTTGTCCTGCTGGATATCACGCAGCATTCGGCAAAATTTCTCCGCCGGCGGTTTCCGAACATCTACGCCCGCTGCCTGCAGTACGGCATCAACATGGCCCGCGAGCCGATCCCCGTGGTGCCGGCGGCGCATTACTTCTGCGGCGGCGTCGCGGCGGACGTCCATGGCGTCACGGCGCTGCCCGGCCTGTACGCCTGCGGCGAGGCGGCCTGCACCGGCCTCCATGGCGCCAACCGGCTGGCCAGCAACTCGCTGCTCGAAGCCCTGGTCTGCGGACACCAGGCGGCCGGCGCCATTCTCCAATCCGGCCTGGCGGCGCCGCCGGCGCGTCTGCCGGACCCGCCGGACGGAAGCTTGGGCGGCGCCGCGCGCGGCGATGAGGCCGTGGTGATCACCCATAACTGGGAGGCGGTCCGCAAGACGATGTGGGATTACGTCGGCATCGTTCGCACCACGGCGCGCCTCAAGCGGGCGCTGGCCCACATCCAATTACACCAGCGGGAAATCCGGCAGTACTACCGCAGTCATCGCCTCACCAGCGACCTGCTGGAGCTGCGCAACATTGCCGACGTCGCCGAGCTGGTCAT
>CAIQIC010000081.1 GCA_903871765.1 uncultured Lentisphaerota bacterium | reverse complement strand
GGGGCGGTGTCGCGAGCGTTCGTAAAGTTCTCCAACCTGGGCGCGAAGGAGCATCCGTGGGCAAATCTGCTGGTACGCCCGTTCATGTTGTTTGCGCGGGTGCCGGGCAATCTCCTGCATCAGATGGTGCGTTGGTCAACGCCATTATCGGCGGTGGAGATGATGAACGCGATGCACCAAGCGGCATCCGCCAAGAGCGACAGCGAAGCCTTTATGTGGCGGCGGGCGGCGGCGCAGAGGTTTGGCGATCTGGCGATCGCTGGGGCCGCTTGGACCGCCGGCATGTGGCTGCTGAAGAACAATCTGGTAAATGCCACATCGACAGAAATGACGGACCGGGAACGGGAGATGTTCGGGGTCAGCGGGATCCCGGCCGGGCACGTAGATGTGAGCGGCCTGGAGCGTAGTATGAAGGGTGAGGACGGGGCATGGCAACCAGGCGATAAGACACGTTCGCTGCTGGCGCTGGGGCCAGTGGGCGCCATTTGGGATGGCATGGCGAATGGCGACTTGAGCTTGCGGCATACGGCGGCCAAGGAGGGGCAACCCTACAAGTTCAGCGACGTGAAAACATCGGATATGATGTTCGCTGAGGGCGCGAATCTGATCAACTCATATCTGGATATGACTTTTGCCCGAGGTGCGCAACAGGTGCTGCAGGCGCTGAAGCAGGAAGATTTCGGGAAGATCGCCGGGAACATGCTCCGGGTGTACTCCAGCGTGGTGGTGCCCAACCAGGCGAACCTGATTGCCAGGTCAAACCTCAAGAGCCAGCCAAACCTGAAGATCCCGGCGGAGGACATCACGCCGACAGCGAAGTTCATGGGGTCGCTCCAGGAGGCGCTGACCGATTTTGAGTATCGGGTGTGGGCGACTAAACAGGGGGTGAAGGCCGCGGCGGGGTTGGAGTTCTGGCCCGATCGGGCGCCGGGGCTGCCGGCGAAGCTGGATTTCCTGGGGCGCGAGATCCCGATGACGCCCCCAGGGGCGAATGCCGGTTGGTTCCATCTGTGGGACGCGACGAAGGCGCAGCAGATCCGGGGCGACGTGCTGCCGAACCTTGTGCAGCAGGTCTATCGGGCGACGGGCAGCCAGGACGTGCTTCCACCGGTGCCGACCAGTCGGGTGCGGTTCTACAAGTTCGACGCGCGGGGCAATCCCGCGATCGACGGCGCCGGACGGCCGGTGATGGAGACGGGCATTCTGTCCGCCCCGGAGCGCGAAGCCTACTGGCGCGTATTCGGGACAGCCGCCGAGACGATGCTGACCAAGACGACATCCACCCTGCAAAGGATCAAGAGCCCGGATGTGCAGGGCGAGATTTTGCAGACGATCTGGCGTGTGGCCCAGGTGAAGGCGCAGCTCAACTTCAAGGCCGAGCTGCTGCGCCGGCGGTCGGAAACTTCCGGGCGGACGCCGGGCCGCCCGCCACCGCCGATCTGAGGGCTTGACAAGTCCGGCGGCAGGCGTATCTTTGTTGCGTGCAGGTGCTTCGAACCATTTTGGAATGTGGCGGCTGGCCATTGATCGGATCCGGTATTCTGATGGCCGGAGCATTTTTATATTTGTGCTGCTGCTGCTCCATCCATTTTAAGTGGGTGTGCAAAGTTCTCTGGAACGTTTTTTTTACGATCATGTTGGTCGGCAGCATATGCGCCGTTTCGATTAACGTGGTACATGAGCAGTATATCAACGGTATCCTGTGGGTTCTCATCGTTTGGTGGGTGGCGCGGAGCGTTACGCACCAAAAGAGTTTAAATTTACCCCAAGGCCCTACCCCTCATACACCACTTCCAGAACCACCGCGCAGGCCCGTAATCATCAAGTTGTTGCGTCCAGAAGACACCAAGTTTTGACCGCACCACACCACACACCACGGGCATAGATCATTCCTGTTTCGGTTGTTTTGTGTGGTTTTAGTCTCCCCCTGAATCTAGCGCGTATGCCAGTTTCGCCACGGGTGCGTTGTCTGAAAATCTATCGTATTTATTGGCGTTTTGCGAAATAATTTGACAAACACCAGACTTTGTACGATTGTTGTCTTGCGGGTGGTGCTGTATGATGTCGGAAGTTGTCGGAAGTAGCCGGCAGTATTTGACAGCACCATGTACAGCACCACCAGCAGAAACGAGGAAACCATGGAGACGGCAAAGGCTCTGGATCCGAAAGCATACGTTCCGGTCCTGGACTCCCGCGGCGATCGTATTGAGTGCCTGTTCATGCGCGGGGAGAAGTATTACGTTAAAGTGCAGCGGCAAGGCAAGCGTTATATTCGCAGCCTGCCGGCGGAAACAAAGGACGCGGCCCGGGCGATGGCCCGGCAGTTCGCACGGTCGGTGCGCATGGGGATCTGGGAGGAGGTGGAGGCGGTCCGGACGAAGCGCGACGCGGCGCCGGCGTCCATCAGCGAGATCATGGCCGCCTATCGCGTGGGGGCGACCAGGCGCGGCCGGCCGCGGCTCTATGTGATCGAGTGTAATTGCCGGGCGCTGCTGAGGGTGGCCAGCAGTCAGTCGGTGCGGACCGAAGCGCTGACGCCGGATCTGCTGGACCGCTTTGCCGTCAAACAGCAGGAGGGCACGGAGCCCGGGACGCCGGCGCGGGACGCGCGGGACCGCAGCATTGCAAGCCTGATCCGGACGGCGAAGAGCTGCTTTGCTGAGAGGGAGGATTTCCGCGCGCTGAAGTTGCCGCCAAAGCTGGATGAGTTCATGCGCTATTCGCCGGTGCGGCCTAAGTTGCCGCTGAACCTGCAGCCGCCGCTGGACGTGGCCACGGCGACGGCCTACGCCGGCCGGGCGCTGATCGGGGACCGTGGCGCGATTTTTTCGCTCTGCTATGACCTCGGCATGCGGTGCGGAGAGATCGTCGGCGCACGGTGGGGCTGGATGGAGAACAACGGAGACGGCATGTTTTTTATGGTCATCCGCGACCGGCCGGAAGAGGGCTACACGGTGAAGTCAAGCGCCTGCCGCGTGACTCGGGAGCGCCGCATACCAATACCCGCAAAGGTTTTTGCCACGCTGGGGGCTCCGGGTCCGGCCGGCCAGCATATCCTGATGCCGGAGGCCAGCGACGCGGCCAGGAGGTCGGCGGTCACGCGGGATTTTTGTGCGTGGTTGCGGGGCGTGAACACGTGGTGGCTCCAGAAGCGGAAGGGAGCCCATGCGCTCCGCGGGCTGCGCGGTGCCTATTGGATTAACAAGTATGGACACGTATGGACGATGCAATGGCTGGGGCACGTGGATTTCCAAGTGACGCTGGACCACTACGCGCGGGCGCTGGAGTACGAGGAGCCGCAGGCGCTGGATGATGATGCCTGGCTGCTGGCCCGCCGGCTGCGCGCGGTGTAGGTAGGGCGAGCCTCCGGCGGAGCCGAAGAAGCAGAACGGGCGCGGGGATGATCCCGCGCCCGTGGTGTTTGGCGGTCGTGGAGTGATCAGGCTTTACGGTGCCTGGCTTTGGCCGGCCCAGTCCCGGCCGCCCCACCCTTCCGGCCGATCTCCGCATACCATGCGCGGGTGCCGCGGCGCTTCGCCGCGCCGGTTCCGGCCGCCCCACCTTTGCGGCCGAGAATACCGGCGGCGATTTGCATGGGCGTCTGTTTGCTCATTATAACACACTCCCCAGCGCCCCGCCGAAATCGCCGGCGCATATTGTACTGCGAATCATGTACTTGCCGCTGGCGAGTTGTTTCCGCGTAGCGCGCGAGACCACTTGTCCGGTATCGCGGCGGATGATCATCTCGGCAAAATATGATCCATCGCTCCAGATGATCCCGCAGAGTCCGCCGCCCGGTTGTTTACACACCAGCCAACTATCAACAACCCCGATGATTTGCAGATTGAGTTTGTTTTCCGCCTGCTGCCACTGCGCGACTCCGCGCCGGGGCGATGCTACATGCACCACCCAAACCGGCTGGCCGTAGTGCGATGCAGGATGATTGGTTGTGTGCTCTGCCAGCACAGTTCGGCCGCGTATAATTTTGATCGGTTGCATTATTATACTCCCTTTTTGATTTGCTCAATCTTGGCATCGTAATCGGCAATGGCCGCACGATAGGCCATGCACTTGGCGTACTCATCGGCGGTGAGCTTGTAATTATGCCCGCCGGCATAATAATCCCAGCCGCGCCTATCATTGCCGTAATATTTGCCGTTCCAGGCGGCGTCCGGATGTTCCGCGCGGGGATGGCAGGCCGGGCGCACCGGCTTGTTGATCGCCGCGATCTGCGCATCCTGCGCGGCCTTGCTCGCCGCCTGATCTTGCTGCTTGGCGATACTCTGTTGGGCGCAAGCAAGATCCAGCGGGCCGATATTGATCTTGGGCTGGGCTCCCAGCGCCTCGGCCTCGTGCATCAGCCGGAGATAATCAGGGCTGCCAGCCTCCATCAGTGCCAGCAGCGGAGCTTGCCGCACCCAAGCCACGCTGGGGCGCGACATGCTCAGCAGGCTCATCACGCCGCCGCGCACCTCACGCCAGTGGTAGCCGAGGGCCTTGATCTCCTCCTTGCGCGGCATCGTGCCGCCGCCTAGGTAGATCTCCGCGAGGAGATTACCCCGCGCATCGGTATCCAGACCATTGGTGCCCACCGTGAGGCTGATCGGTTGCTTAGCCTCATCTTCCCGCTTGGCGGCGCCCCAGCATTGGGGGCAATCCTGCTCCGCCATCCACCCTGCCTTGCTGTCGCGCTCGCTCATTTTGCCATACAGTTGCACCTCGCGCGAGTGCCCGCATCTATGATCTATCATGTACTTGCTCATTGCGTTTCTCCCGCCGACTTTATCGCCCTGGCCCCGGGCTCCCGAGAGGCCTATCCTCTCGACACGCGCAAATTACCGCAATCGTTTGCGCTTGTCAATGGCCCAACGTGCGAAAGTTTGTTTCGGCCTG
>CAIQIC010000080.1 GCA_903871765.1 uncultured Lentisphaerota bacterium | reverse complement strand
TTTTCGAGACGCCCCACCTAGCGACGCGTCGCGATCATTAGCGTCGCGCGGACCGGGGAAATTACGCGCTGCCGCGCTTGATCCGACTATTGCGGCGCGCGTCCTATTAAAGAGACACGTTCGAATCGAGAGCGTCCCGCATGTTAGTGCAACATCGTTTCTGTAAATTCCCCACCGGCTGGTTTTGCGCGGCGACGCGACCCCGGCGGACCTCACCAGCGGGCGATTTCTTCGGGGTTTTCTTCCCCACATCCACGAAGGAATCGACAACATGGCACAACGCGTAGGACATCACCCTCTGGAGGCCGCTTTTGCGGCATTGTTGGCGAACGGGCTGGACGGCGCCGGGGAAGCCCTACGCATCCTGGTCAATGAAGCCAGCAAGATCGAGCGAGCGCAATTTCTCAATGCCCAACCTCATGAACGCAGCTCCGGGCGCACCGACTATGCGAATGGCTTCAAGCCCAAGACGGTCATGACCCGCGTCGGTGAACTGACCTTCGACGTGCCCCAGACGCGCGGCGGCGGCTTCTATCCCAGCGCGCTGGAGAAGGGCTCCCGCACCGAGCAGGCGCTCAATATCGCGCTGGCCGAGATGTATGTGCAGGGCGTGTCCACGCGCAAAGTGATTACGGTGCTGCAATCATTGCTGGGGCCGGAGGTGTCGATCTCCTCGACCCAGGTCAGCCGCGCCGCCGAGCAGCTCGATGCAGGACTTGCCGCCTGGCGCGAGCGACCGCTGGATGAGACGCCCTACGTCTTCCTCGACGCCCGCTATGAACGGGTGCGCGAAGGCGGACGCCTGATCGATTGCGCCGTTCTGGTGGCCGTCGGCGTCACCAGCGACGGCCAGCGGCGGGTGTTGGGCGTGTCGGTGGCCTTGTCCGAGGCGGAGGTCCATTGGCGCGCCTTCCTCGACAGCCTGATCCGGCGCGGTTTGAAAGGCGTCAAGCTGATCATCTCGGACGACCATGCCGGCCTCAAGGCCGCTCGCCGGGCTGCTTTGCCCAGCGTGCCATGGCAGCGCTGCCAGTTCCATTTGCAGCAGAATGCCCAGGCCTATGTCACCCGCCTCGACCAGCGAAAGTCGGTCACACAGCGCATCCGGACGATCTTCAACGCCCCCGATAGGACCGAGGCCGAACGCCTGCTCAAGCAGGCGCTCGAGGCTTGGAAAACCGAGGCGCCAAAGCTCGCGTTGTGGGCGGAAGACAATCTGCCGGAAGGCTTTGCCGTCTTCGATTTTCCTCATGCGCACCGCATACGTCTACGCACCACCAATGGCCTCGAACGGATCAACCGGGAGATCAAACGGCGCACCCGTGTGGCGTCTATCTTTCCAAACAGCGCATCCTGTCTGCGCCTCGTCTCCGCTCTCCTCGCGGAATGCGACGAAGAATGGATGACCGGCAAAATCTATCTCAACCTGAAAGCGTGATCACAACGACCGAACAATCGCCCTCTCCCGGAATTTACAGAAAAAAACTTGCACAGCCCCCATGACGCGGCCTGGCAACACCTCGGGATAGAAGCCGAAGGCGCCGATCATGAAGGAATGATCGCCGAAGGTCGGTTCCAGCGCCACGCGCCAATAGGGCGCCGCGCTGTTGAGCGAGGCCGAGGCGCAGGGGCCGTAATAATTCGCCGCCGGGTTGATTGCGGCCTGGATCGCCATCTGGTTGACGACATTGTCCGAATTATTG
>CAIQIC010000079.1 GCA_903871765.1 uncultured Lentisphaerota bacterium | reverse complement strand
GCATGCCAGGTCGGCTCGGCGGCGAACACGGCGGTGGGCGCGGTCAGGAACAGGGCCATCACAGATCGGAAGGCATGCTTGTTCATGATGTGTTTCCTTGCTTGCTTTGCAGGCGATCCTAGCGCGGCGACCGGCTGAGTCAAGCCCGCGGATGGATGACACCGGAGAAAGACATTCTCGCGCAAAGACGCAAAGACGCCAAGTGGAATTTTGCATCCTCTGTAATGCCTCAGTAACGCAGGGGGGCGAGAGCTCCTCGCGTTCCATCGGATTCGACAGTTTTCGTGGCATTCTTTTTTTCTTGATGCGTAGGTATGTAATAGTGTATACATACCCACATGAAAACACACCAGGTCTCGACCGACGGTGGGCGGGAACGTTTTCTCGCTCAAATCGCGCGTTTATGGCCGGCGGCCAAAGGCTCCGTGGCCGAAGTCCACAAGCCCTGCGTGCGGGCACGCTGCAGGGCTTGCGCCGCGGGCCGCAAGCATCGCGCCTTCATCCTTTCCTACAAGGAGGGCGGGCGCCGGCGCTGTTTGTACGTGCCGGCCGAAAGGGTGGCGGCCTTACGCACAGCGATTGCCCATGGCCGAAAAATCGAACAGTTGCTTTCGCAAGGCGGTGCTGCGCTGGTGAAGCAGGCCCGCCAAGGCCGGTAGGAGCGCGGTGATCACGTTCCGCCCCAGAGCCCGATCGGACTGGACGGTCTGCAAGGAATGCTTGCACAAACAGCAGACGATCGATCGGCTGCAGGAGGAATTGCGGCGCGTGAAGGGCAAGTTGCGCTATCAGGAACGAACGGCCAAGGAAGGCCCGTTCGGTTCTTCCACCCCTTCTTCCAAAGTTCCCTTGAAAGCCAACAGCTTGGCAGAGAACCAGGCGCGCAAGGGTGGCGCCAAGCCCGGACACCCAGGGCACGGCCGCAAGCCGCTGCAACCCGCGCAGTCCGAGCGCACCGTTCCGGTACATGGCCCCACGACGTGCCCGGACTGCGGTACCCCGCTGGAAAACCGCGGCGTACAACGCCGCACGGTGCTCGATGCCCAGCCGCTGAAATCCGAAAAGCAACTGTTGCTGCTCGACCTCAAGCGCTGTCCAAAGTGCCGCCGAACCTTCCGCGCGCAACCGGCCGGGGTTCTGCCCAAAAGCCTGTTCAGCAATCGCCTGGTGAGCGTCGTAGCCGTTGAGCATTACCTGCACGGACGCACGTTGGGGCAACTGCATCGCCAACTGGGCATTGGCTACGGGGCCCTGATCAACGCCTTGCACCGCTTGGCGCGACGGTTACAACCGATCATTCCCAGACTCGTCCGGCAGTACCGGGCCGCCGTGGTGAAGCATGCCGACGAGACCGGTTGGCGCTCGGATGGACGTGGCGGTTATACATGGTTGTTCTGCACGCCGAGGGTGAGCCTCTTCCGGTTCCGCTCCAGCCGTTCGGCCAAAGTGGCCCGCGAGGTGCTGGGCACCCAACGACTACCCGGCACCTTGGTGGTGGATCGCTACAGCGCGTACAACAAAGCCCCCTGTGCGATCCAGTACTGCTACGCGCATCTGGCCCGCGATATAGAAGACCTGCAGAAGGATGACCCCGATGACCCGGAGGTGAACCGGTTCGTCGAAACCGCTCTGCCACAACTGGCCGCCGCCATGAGCTTGCGACAACTCAACTTGTCAAAGCGCCAGTTCCGACAGCAGGCGGCTGCACTTCGCCAGGACATCGAGACCACCATGATGGCCCCGGCCGCACACCCGGGCGTCCAGCATATTCAGGACCTCTTTCGGGAGAAAAGCCAACGGATGTACCGCTGGACATTGGACCCGCGGATCCCCGCCGAAAACAACCGGGCCGAACGCGAACTGCGCCCGCTGGTGATCGCCCGCAAAGTCAGCTTCGGTTCGCAATCGGATGCCGGGGCGGCGACACGTGAAGTGCTCATGAGCGTTCTGGCGACCCTGCAAAAACGAACCGCTGACCCGCTCGTCACGCTCACCGCTGCGTTGGATACCTTGGTCGCCGACCCCCAGGCGGATATCTATCGCCTCATCTTTGGCTCTGACACCTCCTGAGACCTCCCCCTGTCTGCTTAACACGCTTTCAGGCTTGCCTTGCGCGAGGCCCTCGCCCCCCCCTGCGTCACTGAGGCGATACTCGATCTGACGTTTGCCGGTTGAACACCACCGGGCAATCAGCCTATCCTGCGCCCAGGAGCACATGGCCTCACGCCTGTCCCAACGCACACTGGAACGCCTGCGACGGGTGGCTTGGCGACCTGGTGGTCGCGGGGTTGGTGAAGCGTGGCCGTACGCACGGCTAAGACGCCTCAAAGGAATTATGCCGGGCTGGAGAGGCAGATTAAGGGTGGGACGGGGCCGTGAGTGCCCTCACGGGATTATGCCGGGGAAAACGGGAGTTTTAAGG
>CAIQIC010000078.1 GCA_903871765.1 uncultured Lentisphaerota bacterium | reverse complement strand
CTCTACACCGTGTACGACGCGCCGCAGCCCGCCGCCGGCGTGCTGCGCTGGGACCTGTTCCATGTCGACGGCCGGGCCCTGCGACGCGGCCGCCGGTAGGTCGCGCTGCGACACGGGGAGAGCGTGCAACAGTTGACGCTCGATCTCGCGGAGCCGATGCAGCGTCACGGCCGGGACAATCTTTACCTGCGCATCGCCCTGGAGATCGGCGGCCGCAGGGTAAGCGAGGAGACGGTGTTCCTCACCGCGCCGCGGTTTCTCGCGCTGCCGCAGGCCCGCACCACGGCCGCCATTCGCATGACTTCACCCACCAAGGCGACGCTCACGTTCGTCTCGCCGGTGTTCCAGCACCGCTTCGCCTTCGATCTGCCCGGGATCACGCACCGCTGCAGCGACAATTATTTCGAGCTCTACCCCCGCGAGAAGAAGACGGTGATCGTCGATTTCACGCGGCCGCAGACGGCGGCGCGCCTGCGGCGTAGGCTCGCTTGGCGTTCGCTGGTGGACACGTACTAAACCATGTCGCGGCTCACGCGGTACCCGCGGCCGTTGCCGCATCGCCGGCGCGCCGTGCCTTGAGGTCCATTTCGATCTGCTTCATGCGGGTTTCGTTCAGCGGGTAGAGCAGCACGATGATGATCGAGAGTATGCCAATGGCGGCGGGAATGACACTGACCAGCAGGACGAGGCCGTGGAGCGTGGCGGGGGTCTGCACCATGTTGGCCTTGAACCCCACGCTTGCCATGAGGCCCAGCGCGACCCATGCGCCGATCGCCCAACCTTGCTTCTGGGAGAAGATCGAAGCGGAGAAGACGAGGCCCGTCGCGCGGCGGCCGCGCTTCCATTCCGCAAAATCGGCCGTGTCGGCATACATGGCCCAGAGCAGCGCACTGAGCGGACCGCCGGTGATCGATCCGACCAGGTTGATGCCGAAGATCAGCCCCAGCTGGTCCGGCTTGAGAAAGTAGAAGGCGGCGGTGCTGGCAATCGCGACGACGAACATCGAGACAAACGCGACCTTGCGGCCCACGAGCCGGGCATAGAACGGCACCAGGATGACGCCGATCAGCGAAGCGAGCTGCCCGCTGGTGTTGAACACCGAAACCAACGACTCCAGATGCCACTCTTGCGTGCCGCCAATTTTGGGCAGAAAGGCCGGCAGTGTGATCGTCTGGGTGCCGACGAAATACTTGAAATAGTGCGTGATGACGCTGCTCCGCACCGCCACGAAGAGGATGAAGGTGATTGTCGTCGCCAGCAGGATCAGCCACGGCACGTTGGTGACCAAGTCACTGAGATCCTGTAGAACCGAGGTCTTCTGTGCCGGGGGCGGGCGCACCCGCTCCCGCGTGTTGAAGAACGTGACGAGAAAGAACGCCACGGCGGCGATCCCGATGATCACGAACGACAGCTGCCAGCCGCGCGCGTCATTGCCGCCGCCGAGGGCCTTGGACAGCGGCAGCACGGTGGCGGAGACGATCATGCCCGCGGCAAAGGCGAAGACGAACTTGATCGAGGAGAGTGTGGTGCGGTCGTTGGGGTTGGGCGAGATCACGCCCAGCATTGCCGTGTAGGGGATGTTGATCGCCGTGTAGAGCAGCATGAGCGCGTTATAGGTGACCCACGCCCAGATCAGTTTGCCGGAGGCGGCAAAGCCCGGGGTGGTGAACGTCAGCACACCCACGACGGCGAACGGCACGCAGAACCACAGCAGGAAGGGACGGAATTTTCCCCAGCG
>CAIQIC010000077.1 GCA_903871765.1 uncultured Lentisphaerota bacterium | reverse complement strand
GATCGAGCAGGTGCTGATGAGCCTGCCGCAGGTGGGCAGCAATTACCAGATCATCCTCGACGGGCTGGATGACATGACCATCAAGGTGGAGCTCGCCAAGTCGGCGTTCGACGGCCAGATGGAACACCTCGTGCAGCTGCAGACCGAAATCATCAACCGGCTGCGGGCGGAGATCCTCACCAAGCCGAAAGTCGAGCTGGTGCCGCCGGGCACCCTCCCGATCAGCGAGGGCAAGGCCAAACGCGTGCTCGACCACCGGTCGCTATGAACGCATGCCGCTGAAAGGACTGCGTATGAGCAACGTCAAAATCCTGGCCGTTTTCGCGGAGAACAAATTGGGGCAACTGGCGCGCATCACCAGGATCCTGGCCGATGCGAACATTGATATCCGCTGGATGACTATCGCGACGAGTGACACCTTTGGCGTCTGCAAATGCCTCGTGGACCAGTGCGAGCGCGCCTTCCAGGAACTCCAGCAACACGGGTTGACCGTCTCGCTGCTGGAGGTGCTGGCGGTGGAACTGGAGGACCGGCCGGGCGGGATGTACGCCGTGGCCGACTGCCTGGCGAAACACCAGGTGAACGTGGAAAACTCCTCGGGCTTCACATTCAACCGTCGCGCCGGGCTGCTTATTGAGACCAAGGATCTGGACCGCGGCCGGCTGGCGCTGGAGAAGAACCGCTTTCATCTGCTGACGGCGGAAGAACTGCTGAGCCGGTAGCTCAGGTCCCCGGCTCGCCGAAGGCCCGCGCGACCAGGGCGGGCGCGGGCGGTTTGGACAGCAAACTCACCACCGGCACGACCAGCAGCGGCAGGAACATGGCGATGGCTCCGGCCACGGGGATGTGCGGTTTGCCCCACAACGCGACCAGGCCCACCGAGGTGCCCACGCCCACGATCATCCCGGCATACGCCCCGGCCTTGGTCGTCCGCTTCCAGAAGAGCCCGTAGAGATACGGGGCCAGGAACGCCCCGCCCAGGGTGCCCCAGGCCACCACCATCAGGTTCACGATCACATCCACCCTGCTGACCGCAATCAGCAACGACAAGGCCACGAAAACCGCGCAGAAGATGCGCATGAGCAGCATCGTCCGCTTCGGGTTCGCCTCGCGGTTCACGAACGCGCCGTAGATGTCGATCGCCACGGCCGAACTGGACACCAGCACCAGCGACGACAGGCTCGACATGGACGCCGAGAACACCATCAACAGGATCACCAGCACCAGCCACGTCGGCACGAAGGTGGTGATGAAGTGCGGCATGAGCAGATCCAGGTTGGGTTTCTTGGTCGCCGCGTCCACCAGGGGCGCGAAATCCGTTTTCGGGTCCGTGAAGAACAGGTGCGTGAGCGCCCCGCTGTAATAGGCGCCGAATGACATGAACAAGGCGAAGAGGGAGGCGATGATCATGGCGCGCTTCACGTCGGCCTTGCTGCGGATCGAATAGAACTTCTGCACCATCTGCGGCAGCGCCCACGGGCCGAAGCTGGTGATCAACACCAGCGCGAGCAGCACCACCCACCCCGAAAAATGCGGTCCCGGCGGCGGCATCGCTCCGGGCGGCGGCGCGGGCGGGTAGAGCGCGGGCATGTGTTTGTGATCGAGCAATCGGGTGAAGGAGGTCAACAACCCGCCCTGCATGCCCGCCAGCAGCAGGACCATGAGCAGCACGCCGCCAAACTCCACGATGCCGCGGATGAAATCGCTGACCGCCACCGCGAAGTACCCGCCCATCACCAGGTACACGCCGGTCAGCGCCGCCAGGAAGATCAAGGCCTCGTTGTACTGGAGGCCGAGCGTTTTCTGAAACAGGTAACTCAGCCCCATGTAGACCGACGCCGAGTACGGCACCAGGAACATGAATACCACCACCGCCGCTACGATCTGCAGAGGCTGGCTGTCATACCGGGCCCGCAGGAACTCCGGCATGGTCATGGCATTCAGGCGCGTGGTCATGTCGCGCGTGCGCCCGGCCAGGACCAGCCAGGCCAGCAAGGTGCCGACGACGGTGTTGCCCAGCACGATCCACAGCGTATGCAGGCCGAAGCCCCACCCCAGTTTCCCGGCGTAGCCGATGAACAGCACCGCGGAGAAATAGGTGGTGCCGTAGGCGAACGCGCTCATCCACGGCCCCAGCGTGCGGCCGCCCAGGAAGAAATCACCGACGTTCTTGGTGCGTTTCATGCACCCATAACCCACCGCCAGCATGATCGCAACATAAAGAACGACCATGGTGATATAAATGATCGGGTTCATAATAAGTTGGCGCATTGAGTGACCTCGGCACAATTAAATCAAGCCCAAATTCGCCTGAAGCTCCGCTCACACCACGACAGCCCCCCATCGCCCCATAACAAAAATCTATCCGGCCGGATATATTTTTGTTATAGTGTGAACGGCTTTATGAAGGGTATTCCTTTCCAACATCCGGATTTCTGTCCGCAGGTGGTGGTTCGCCGGCTGGGGAGCGCCTGGTTGGATTGGGTGGCTTTGTGCGGTGAAGTGCTCGTCACCCGGGGGCGCGCCGGGCTGTGGAACCGGAGCTATCCCTCGCCGACCGCCTTTAACATGGCGCGTCACCGGCTGATGAAAAAAGGACTGCTCGTCGCCCGCCGCCGCCACGGACTCGACACCGTCCTGCACCTGACGCCCAAGGGCACGCAACAGGTTTCCGAGGCGCTGCATCCGCAACGGTTTTGGGACCAGAAATGGACCGGCATCTGGTCCGTTTTGGTCTATGACGTCCCCGAGAAGCAGCATGCTTACCGCACCACCCTGCGCTCCTATCTGCAGCGCCTGCGCATGGGAAAACTGCAAGGCAGCGTCTGGATTTCCGCACGGGATGTGCGTCCGGATTTCGCCGATCTGCAGGCCGCCGCCGGAGTCAACGACTATGCGTTGCTGTTTGCCGCCCGGCATGTCCTGGGGCAGAGCGGCGTGGCGTTGGCGCAACGCGCCTGGGACTTCGAACGACTCCAAGCGGCCCACGCCTGGTTTCTGGAAACTGTCGCCGCCACAGGTACGCGCCTGAAAGCGGCTGGCGGCGCCCCGCCGGAACTCATCGGTCTGTTACGCGAGTTGCATGGAGCCTACCTGACCGTCATGGAACGCGACCCGTTGCTCCCCGCGGCCTTGCAGCCCCCGGGTTATCTGGGGCCACAAGTGCATCAGGCTTACCTCACCCTCGCCCGCCAACTGGCCGAACGCCTGTAACGCATCCGAAACCAACCGCCACACCTCCCCGCGCAACACGGTCTCGCGCTGGAAGGGCAGCGCGGTCAGGCCGATGTGGGCCGCGGTCAGCAAGGTGACCACAACCATTGCCGCCACGTGCACCGCGACCAGTAGGGTCGCCGCCTGGATCGGCCAACGGCCGACCTGCCCCCACGGCGAGCGGTCCCGCGCCGCATCATAAGGTGTCATGCCCAGACCGCACCGCAGGCCGTACCCTGTTCCAAAGCCGGATGGCCACGCGCCCGCCCGCGCTCAACGCGCCGCGGTGGCCTGCAGAAATTCCTCTTCCAAGGCCGAACCCCGGCGCACCTCTTCGACCGCCACGCCGGCGCGCAGCAGGATCGGCAGCACCTGCGCATTCACTTCCGCAATGCCGCCATTCTCCACATCCAGGAGGGCGATGAGTTCCCCGCCACCCTCCGCGACCGACCACTCCGCGCCGGGCACGGCGGCGCACAACTCCGCCAGCGGGACCGGGGCGGGACGGATGCGGTACGACACGCGCTGGTGATGGCGCATGATGTCGGACAGCCGGTCCTGGCGCACCAGGCGCCCGTGGTCAATAAACGCCACCCGGTCGCACAGGGCTTCCAGTTCCGTCAGGACATGGGAACTGATGACGATGGTCTGCCGGCCAGCGCGCGCGCGGAGCAGATCACGCAGGCGGGCCACTTCGCGCGGGTCGAGGCCGCTCATGGGCTCGTCCAGGAAGATGAGCCGGGGCTCGCCCAGGAAAGCCTGGGCCACCGCCAGGCGCCGCAGCATGCCGTGCGAGAGGCTGTTCACGACATCGCGGGCGCGCTCGCTGAGATTGACCCACTGCAACAACTGCGCACCCTGCTGCGGCAGGCCGTCCGCCGGCACGCCTTGCAGGCGGCCGTAAAAGGCCAGCAGCGCCGCCACCCGGGCGTGGCGCGGCAGACGCGCATCCTGCGGCAGGATGGAGACGCGGCCGGCGTGACGGAGCGGATCGAAGGCCCCCTCCCCCAGCAGATCCACCCGGCCGGCATCAGGCCGCAACAGGCCGGCACAGATGGACATCATCGTCGTCTTGCCGGCGCCGTTCGCGCCCACCAGGCCGAACAGGCTGCCGGCTGGCACGGTCAGGTCCAACCCGTCCAGCGCGCGGCAGCGACCGTATGATTTGGCCAGCCCCTGGATTTCCAGCGCCGGGTCCATGTCAAAGATCCCTCCGTGCCAGCCGCGCGTAACCCAGCACCAGGTACGCCAGCCCCAACGCCAGCAGGAAAACCGCGGCCGGCAGGGCGTGGGTCCAGTCGGGGCGCATCAAGTCAAAATAGTGGTGGTTCGGGAGCACGAGCTGCACGGCATCGAATATCCGGCGCCAGCCGCCGCCGGCAAAATGCCGTGCCGTATGATACGCCGCCGTGACGCCCAGCAACGCCGCCACACCCAGCGCGTTGGCCACGCCCGGCGAGCGGCAGCACATGGAAAGGGCGGTGACCAATCCGAGAAACGCCAGGCCATAGACCCAGGCCTTCGGGGCCAGCAGCAGCAGGTCGCGCAGCACCGCCGCGCCATGAAACGTTTCGATCCGCAGCCACCCCGTGAGCCACGCCGCCAATCCGCTCAACAGCAGCGCCACCAGCAGCAGCACGGCCTGCCCCAGGAACTTCCCGCACACCCAGGCGAGGCGCGTGGTGCGGCACACCACGAAGCGGACGGACCCGCTCCAGATTTCTTCCGCCAGGCGTCCGGAAGACGACAGGGCCACCAGCCAGGGCCCCAAGCTCATGGTCAGCCAGCCAAAGAACAGCCCCAGCGGCGTAAACTGCAGGAGGGCCTCCGCCAGGTCGGCGTTGTGGCCGGCCATGTTGATCATCACCCGGCGGAAGAAGGACGATTTCCACAGCGCGGTCGTGGCGCCGCCAGTGACGCCGGCATCGAGGCCGAGGGCCTCCACCAGTTGTGCTTCCACGGTGCGCAGGAAGGCTGTGAACGCCCATGTGCCGGCGACTGTACCGCCGCAAAACAGGATCAACAGCAGCAGCGCACGCCGGGTGCGGAGGGACTCCGCCAGTTCCTGGCCGGCCACCGTCAACACATCGCGCAGCAGATGACGGCCTCCGGCCATGCGCGTCAGCCCCGGCTCACTGAAACCCCGGCGGTGGCAGCAAACCTTCCGCCTCCTGGAGAGGGGTCAACACCTCGGGATCCACAAAGCTCATCAGTTCGAAGCGCGGGCCGGCCTTCTGACGCCAATCCGGCGGCAACCAGCGATCGAGGTCATCGTAGGCATACATCATGGCTTGACTGACCGCGTTGATCAACCGCACGCCGTTTTCCGGCGACAGGCCGCCCGCGCCCCGGAGTTGCTCGACCCACTGGTTCATCGTCTCGCCGAGCCGGAAATTCATCGCGTCGATCGTTGTATCGAACTCCTGTTGCTGATGCTCATCCAAACCCACGCGCGTCACAAAATTGGAGCGGGCAATGGATGAACGCAGCAGCCAGGCTTCCTTCAGCCGGGCAATCTGGTTGGACAAGGATTGCCGGCTGCGTGGCGCGGCGTTCGTTGCATCCGGCGGCGGCTCCTGGGTTGCGGCGACGCGGACACGGCGCGCCTGAGCGCCGGCTTCGAGTTCCGGCCTGGACAGGCTGAACATCGAACGCACGCCCGCCAGCATGGTTCCGCTGCCAGCCCGATGCCGGCCAGCCAGTTCCTTTAGGCTGGCGATGCGGTCATTCAACTGCCGCACATCATCCTGCTTTCCGAGTTGGCCCAGCACCAAGCCAGCCAGCAAAGCCACCAGCACCGCAATCCACAGGCGCACTTTCACCGCTCCCCTTCCCGGCAGATAACCGCCGCCCGCTACCGTCCGTAGGCAACGCCAATCGCACCGCGATGTCAAGCCCCATCAACCTCATCCTGTAGATCCGGCCGGCCGGGCGGCAGCGAGCGACGGGCCGGGCGCGCTGCGTCAGGTGCGGGGTTTATTTCCGCGGCCCACGACAATCCGTCGCCGGGCTGAAGCGCCCCGGCGGGCAGCCAGCCGGCGGCGATTTCCAGGACGCTATGTGCGCCGCCACCGCGAGCCAGGCGTCCGGCCGGCACGTTGCGTACCACGCGCACCACCCGCAGTTCGCGGTCCAGAAAGACCAGATCCAAGGAAAACCGCATACCAAAGGTATGCACGGCGGCACAGGGCACCAGCCACAACCCCCGCCCTGGCGGCAGCACCCGCCGGCCCAGCAACCCGACCGCCCGCCGCCAGAACGTGGCGGCCATTTCCACATCCGCCACCACCGGCCGGCCGGCTTTCAGCAATGCCCGCATTGTGCGCATACGAATCCCGTGTTCGGCCGGGCGGCACAGTCCAGGCGTACGCCGCGGTCTATAAAGCGGCGGACCCGATGCGCCCGCCGAGGGTCGCTTCGGCCAAGGAGCGGCCGTCGCGCAGTACCGGGGTGGCCGCCCGCGGAATCCAGTTCCGCCGCCGCGCGCGGACGATCAGCATGAAGCCCTGCGTGAAAAACATCAGACGGTCCAACTGCACCGCCAGCCACAACAGCGGATACAGCACGCGATAGAGCCGGACCAGTTTCCCGAGGCGCCGGAACTCCGCCTCGCCGATCACCGTGCCCTTGACGGCGTCGTGGTCCCCTCCGCGGCGTTCGCTGATCCAGCGGATACCCGTATCGAGCAACTGGTTGCAGCAGCGGGAGTAGGTGCAGACGTCCTGCACGTCAAAGCCATTTTTCAGGGTCCGGAACAGTTGATTGGCCGTATAGCCGGGCCGGACGTGGCCGTGCCGCGTGTCGGTCAACCCCAGCACACGGCGCAGCGCATGGAGCGGCGATCGCTTGAGATGCGGCGTGTTGACAATCAGCGTGCCGTGGGGCTTCAGCACCCGGTGGCACTCGGCAATAAAAGCCTCGTCCTCGATCACATGTTCCAGATAATCGATGATCACGACCACATCAAATTGCCCGTCGGGCAACGGCAGCCGGTGGCCTTCAACGGTCACCACGCGGTCGCCGACCAGCCGGCGGATGGCCGCCACCGCTGGGGCGGAACCATCCGCGCTGGTCCACACGCCACCCCGCCGGCGCAACAACAGACTGATCACCCCGTTGTCGCCGCCGATGTCAAGGCCGGACTGGTATTCCACCGCTTCCAGCATCCGGACGATGGCCCGCCATTTCGCCTGCTTCAGCAAGGACAGCCGGAACAGCTGCAAAGACCAATCGGCCAGGGCGGGCACATCCTTCTTCATAGAGGCGCGATTATAGCACAAGGCGCCCGCAATCCAAGGCTGGGATAAACATCCAGGCCGGCCGGCCGGCGAGGAAGAAAAAGCGCGGAACGACGGGGACGGCGACGATCGGCGCCCGGAGGCAAAAAACATACTTGTCGGCGGCAGCGGTCTTGTGTACAAGCGCGGCACACCGGTTTTACAGGTCAAACGAAGGGATGCGAGGAAGACTATGAACGTGCCCGCAGATTTGCGTTACACCAAGACGCATGAATGGATCCGCGTGGATGGCAAGATCATCACGGTCGGCATAACAGATTATGCCCAGGAGCAGTTGGGTGATCTGACCTACGTGGAGCCACCCACACCCAAGGACAACGTGGATGCGGAGGAGGAGGTGGCCGTGGTGGAGTCGGTCAAGGCCGCCTCCGACGTCTACGCCCCGCTCAGCGGCGAGATCATCGCGGTCAACCCGCTGCTGGTCCAGCATCCGGAACTGATCAATTCGGATCCCTACGGCGAGGGCTGGATTTATAAAATGCAACCGGATGACCTTTCCGAGGTGGACATGTTGCTCGATGCCGATCAGTACGAGGAGCTGATCCCCGACAGCGATGAATGAGCTCTGCGGTTCTTCCCGCCGGCCGGCGGCCGCGCCCCCGGCGTGGGCCGTTTTGTTGGATGCGCCGCTGCCGTACGCGAGCGGTCTGCGGCTGCAGGAGCGGCTGCACGCCGCCCGTCTGGCTGAGGCCATCCCCGATACGGTCCTGTTCCTGGAACACACGCCGGTGGTGACCCTGGGCGCGCGCGGCCGCCGGGACGGCCTGCGGGTGTCGCCGGCTGAATTGCAGTCGCGGGGCATTGATCTCGTCCAAGCTTCGCGGGGTGGCAACGTCACCTTTCACGGGCCCGGCCAGTGCGTGATGTATCCCATCCTGCGGCTGGGCCGCGTGGCGGCAGCGGCGCATGGCTATCTGTATCAGTTGGAGGAAATCGCGCTGCGCACCGCGGCGGATTTTGGCATCCCGGCCTTCCGGCGCCCCGGCCTGAACGGCGCGTGGACGGCGGCGGGCAAGCTCGCGGCCATTGGATTCCGGTTGCGGCGCTGGGTAACGCTGCACGGCATGAGCTTCAACGTAAACGTGGATCTGGCGGGCTTTGACCTCATCGTGCCGTGCGGCTTGGCCGGCGAGCGGGTGACCTCGCTCCGGCAATGTCTGGGCGCCGGCGCCCCCAGCGTGGCGCAGGTGCGTCTGCGGCTGGCCCGGCATTTTGAAAACGTGTGCCGGCGCCGGCTGGAGATTTTCCCCGCCGGCCAGCCGCTGCCCCCGCCCCTCGAGCGGCTGCTGGCGCCCGCGCCAGGGACCGCCGGCAGCGCGTCCCGCGGCTAGGGCGCGGTCACGCGCAGCAATATGGTAGGACCGTCCAACGGATCCACGCTGCACTCGGAGAGGGAAGCCGGAACCAAGCAGACGCCGCCGGGTTCGAGCACTTCTGTGATCGCCCCACTGCTCACCTGCAGGCGGCCGGAAACAACGAAAAAAATGTTGAACGTGCTGCCGTCGCCGGGGCAGTTGCAGGGATCGGATATGGACAAACGGTCCACGCGAAAAGAGGGCGTGGAAACCAGCCGCCAGATTTCCGTCGCGCCGTGGACCGCCAAGCGCATCGGATCGAGCTTCGGCGGGGCCGTGTCGTCCCATTTGATGACGCGGAGGGCTTCGCGGATATGCAGCGGCCGGGGTTTCCCATCCAGTCCCACGCGGCCCCAGTCATACACCCGGTAGGTGGTGTTGGAATTCTGCTGCACCTCGAAAATCAGGCAGCCGGCATCAATGGCATGCACGCGGCCGCCGGGCACATAGATGGCATCGCCCGGCGCCACCGGGATGCAGTTCAACAGTTCCCGCACATGCTTGGTATGAATGGCGTCTTCCAGTTGCGCCCGGTTCACGCCGGGTTTGAATCCAACGTACAGGCTGGCGCCCGGCTGGGCATCCAGCACATACCACATTTCGGTCTTGGCTACGCCGCCGAATTGCTTGGCCGTGTCGTCGTCGGGATGCACCTGCACGCTCAGCTTGTCGCTGGCGTCAATCAACTTCACCAATAGGGGGAAAACCGTGCCGCGTACATTGGTACCCATCAAGCGCGGCCCGAACCGCTGCACCATTTCGCGCAAGGTAAGCCCGACCAGCGGCCCGTTGCTGACCACGCTCATACCATCCAGCCGGTCGGCCACTTCCCATGACTCCGCATAGATGCCGGGCGGCTCCTCGCGGTTGTACTTGGAAATGATTTTATTGCCGCCCCACAGGTAGTCCTTGTAGACCGACTTGAAACGCAACGCATATAATGCGGTGTCCGTCATATAGTCATTTCTTATGATAATAATATAATGGTTCCGGCCGACATGGCAAGCATCGATTTCCAGGCGGTCCGTTGGAGTTCATGAGGGGCACTTAGGACCCGTGTTCATTTGACCGTCGGGGGCGGGTCGGTTAGATTCCCCCGGTTGGCCATGAAGAGAAAAATTGCGATGCTCGTCGGCGATGGCATGGGCGACTACCCGTGCGACGAACTGCAAGGGCGGACGCCGCTGCAGGCGGCGCACGCGCCCAACATGCGCCGCATCGCGGCCGCGGGCGAGACCCGTATGGTGCAAACCGTGCCGCTGCGAGGCCTGCCGCCCGGCAGCGATGTCGCCAATCTCAGCCTTTTCGGTTACAACCCCGAGGAAAATTACACCGGGCGCGCGCCCATCGAAGCCGCCGGCGCCAATCTTCCACTGCAGACGGATGACGTCGCCTTCCGCTGTAACCTGGTCACCATCCGGGACGGCTGTATGGCCGACCACTCCGCCGGTCAAATATCCACCGAGGAGGCGCGCCTGCTCATCGAAACCATCGCCGCCGAACTCGGCAATCATGACCGCCATTTTCATACCGGGGTGGGTTATCGCCACCTGCTCATCTGGGCCGGCGGACCGCTTCAGCTTGTCACCCAGGCGCCGCATGACATCGCCGGCCGTGCCATCGCCGGGTATCTCCCCCAGGGCGAGCGTCAGGCGGAACTCCGGGAACTGATGGACCTTTCGCAAGCCCTGCTGCGCGATCATTCCGTCAACCGCGCGCGGGTGGCCGCCGCCCGGAACCCGGCGACCCAGATCTGGCTCTGGGGGCAGGGTGGCGCGATGAAACTAAAAACCTATCCCGAGCTTTATCAGCTTTCGGGCGGTGTGATTACCGCGGTGGACCTGATCCGCGGCCTGGGCCGCCTCGCCGGCCTGCAACCGGTCGCGGTGCCGGGAGCCACCGGCCAGATGGACACCAATTATGCCGGCAAGGTTCAGGCCGCCCTCGACATCCTCACGCGGGATGATTTCGTATTCCTGCACGTCGAGGCGCCCGACGAATGCGGGCACAGTGGCGATACCCGGGATAAAGTCCGCGCCATCGAGCTTTTCGATGAACGCGTCGTGGGCCCCGTCTGGCGCGAACTCGAGCGACGCGGTCAGCCGTACCGCCTGCTGCTGTGCATAGACCATCGCACCCCCATCGCCACCCGGGGTCATACCCGCGATCCCGTGCCGATGGCCAAGCTGGACGGACCCGTCGGCGCCGTCACCCGCGAGGCGCCCTTTGACGAGACCGTGCACAACGGTCTCACCGAATGCGTCGGTTACGAGTGGATTCGTGAGTTGCTCCGCCAGCGCTGACCGGCGCCGGCGGCGAGCACCCGCCAGGAACCGTGCACTGGATGGCGCACGGCGGATATACGCTCACCGGAAGCAGACGCCGGGAACCGGCGTCACGCCAACTGCTGTTTGGCAAGCTGCACGAGGCTGGTGAAGCCCTGCGGGTCGTGAATCGAAATCTCCGACAACATCTTGCGATTCAACGCGACCCGGGCCTTGATCAGGCCGGCAATGAAGCGGCTGTAAGAGAGGCCGGCCTTGGCGCAGGTGCTGGACAGGCGCGCAATCCAGAGGGCGCGATAATCCTGCTTGCGCTGTTTGCGATGCGTGGTGGCCATCACCATGGCGCGGTCCACGGCCTCGGTGGCCTGGCGGAACAGCTTGCTGCGATTACCGCGAAAGCCCTTGGCCAGGGTCAGGCGGCGTTTGCGGCGCAGGCGCGAAGCAGGTGCATTGGTAGCTCTAGGCATGGTACAGGTCCCCCTCTGGCGTTAAAGCGGCAGTTGATGAATGATGCGCTGGTGCTCCCCGCCGGTCAACTGACCGCCGGCACGGAGTTGCCGTTTGCGCTTGCGGCTTTTGTTCGTCAGCAGGTGTCCCCGATTAGCACGACCGTGCAGAATCTTGCCGCGTTTGGTTTTCTTGAAGCGCTTGGCCACCGCCTTGCGCGTCTTGTGTTTTACTTTCCCGGCCATGAAAACTTCCTTTCGCTCCGGTCCGCTCCGCGGCCCGCGCACCCGATCTACGGCCGTCCGCCCCCCGGACGGCGGTGGATACTTACGCCACCCGGGCCGGAATGTCCAGCCCTTTATGCTCCGCGCACGCCGGTCAGGGCGGACTGCCCGCCGGCGCGACCGCCGGCGCCGCCGGCCGCGGCGCCCCGGCCGCCGCCGCCTTGATCCGGGGCCGCGGGCACAACAGCATCAGGATGTTGCGCCCGAACAGCCGCGGCGGCTGCTCGGCATGGCCCAGGTCGCTGGCGTCGCGGATCACGCGCTGCATGACTTCAAACCCGATATCCTGGTGGGCACCCTCCCGGCCGCGAAAATACAGGGAAACCTTGATCCGGAATCCGTGCTCAAGAAATTCGCGCAGATGGCGCATCTTGGTCTGGTAATCGTGGTCCCCCACGTTGGGATGAAACTGGATCTCTTTGACGCGGGTGGCCGCCTGGTGCTTGCGCGCCTGCTTTTCTTTCTTTTCCAGATCGTATTTGAATTTACCGTAATCGGTGATCCGGCACACCGGCGGCTGGGCATTGGGCGCAATCTCGATCAGGTCCAAACCGGCCTGCTGGGCCCGCTGCAACGCCTCGCGCGTCGAAATGACGCCGATTTGCTCGCCCTCGGGGCCGATGCAACGGACTTCGGGCACCCGGATCCGCATATTGATGCGCACGTTGGTTTGAATATCGCTCTCTCCTCTTGCGCGGCGCCCTGACCTCAGGCGCCGCTGGTTGCCACTCCTGCACCGGCAGCCGCCCCGGTGGGACGGTTCTCCGCACGCAGCCGTTCCACAAAGGCTGCCGGCTTCATCACCCCCTGATCGCCCGCTGTCCGGTGGCGGACCGCCAGGAGCTCCTGCTCCACCTCCTTCGGGCCGACGATCAGCATGTACGGAATTTTATCCATCTGGGCAGCGCGGATCTTGGCGCCCACCTTTTCGTTGCGCTCGTCCACCGCGACCCGGAAATCCTCCGCCCGGAGCAACTCCGCGCAGCGGCGGGCATACTCCACCTGATGCTCGGTCAGCGGCAGGAAGCGCACCTGCTCCGGCGCCAGCCAGAGCGGAAACGCGCCCGCGTAGTGCTCCACCAGGATGCCGAAAAAGCGCTCGATGCTGCCGAACAGCGCGCGATGCACCATGTAGGGCTGATGCGTCTGGCCGTCGGCGCCGGTGTAGGTAAGGTCGAACCGCTCCGGCAGGTTGAAATCGAACTGGAAGGTGCTCATCTGCCATTCGCGCCCGAGGGCGTCGCGCACTTTCAGGTCAATCTTCGGCCCGTAAAACGCGCCGCCGCCGCGGTCCAGCTCGTAGGGCACGCCCTCGGACTGCAGCGCGCTTTCCAGCGCGGCCGTCGCCTGCTGCCAGCGCGCCTCCGCGCCCACCGCCTTGGCCGGCCGCGTCGCGAGATACGCCGTGATCTCCGTAAATCCGAAGGTTTGCCAGATGCGCTTGGCGAACTGCATCACGCGCTGGATTTCGCCCGCGATCTGCTCCGGCGTGCAGATGAT
>CAIQIC010000076.1 GCA_903871765.1 uncultured Lentisphaerota bacterium | reverse complement strand
GGCCTTCTGCTTGAGTTCCTTTTCCAGCTTCTTCGCGTGGTCCTGCAGCGTGGCGATGCGGGCGGGGACGTCCTCCGGCGCGAGGCTGAGCCGCTGGGCGACGGCGTGCAGCAGCTCGTGCTCCCGCCGGGCATAGTCCCACGCCGCCAGGCCGCAGACGGCCTCGATGCGGCGGATGCCGGCGGCGACGGAGCTTTCGGCCACGATACGGAGCTGGCCGATGTCGCCCGTGGCGCGCACGTGCGTGCCGCCGCAGAGTTCCATGGACCAGCCGTCCAGCCCGCCGGGCTGGCCGCCGATCTGCACCACGCGGACGGTGTCGCCGTATTTCTCGCCGAAGAACTGGCGGATCTCCTTGTGCGTCTGGATCTCGACGTAGGGCTTCTCCTGCCAGGACACCGGGGCGTTGTCGAGGATGCGCGCGTTGACCGCGCGCTCCACCGCGACGAGCTGCGCGGGGGTCAGCGCGGCGCTGCTGAAGTCGAAGGTCAGCTTCTCCGGCCCGACGTAGGAACCCTTCTGCACGGCATCCGGACTGACAACCTGGTGCAAGGCCCAGTGCAGCAGGTGCGTCGCGGTGTGATGCCGCTGGATCGCGCGCCGGCGCTCGAGGTCCACGGTGAGCGTGAGCACATCCCCCGGGACGGGCAATGCGGACTCTGCTGAGGGGAGCGTGGCCATCTTGGCCGCATCTGCCGACATCTTGTCGGCAGAAGAAGCGCCCGGCAGGATGCCGGACGCAGCGGGCTGGAAGCCCGCGCTCCCTGTCTCAAGAAAATGCAGCCAGGCATTGCCCGCCTTCTGCGTATCCGTGATCCGCCAGAGCTGGCCGTGGCCTTCCAGCTCGCCTTGATCGCCCACCTGGCCGCCCATTTCGGCATAGCAGGCGGTCGCGTCGAGGATGACCGCGGTCCGGCCTTTGAGATTCAGCACGTCCTGCACTTTGACGGGGGTTTCCAGTTGATCATAGCCGATGAATTTGGTTTCCACGCTGACCTCCACCTGCGCGACCTCGATGATTTCCTTCTTTTGCGCCGCGCGAGCGCGGGCCTTCTGTTCGGCCATCAGCTTCTTGAAGCCCGCCGTGTCCACTGTCAATCCCCGCTCGCGCGCCATCAACTCCGTCAGATCCAGCGGGAAACCGTAGGTGTCATAGAGCTTGAAGGCGAAGCCGCCGGATATTTGGGAAGCGGTCTTTTCTTCGGGGAGCGCGGGCTTCCAGCCCGCCGCGTCCGGCATCTTGCCGGACGCCTCCGTCAGTCGATCCTGCTCGCGCCCCGGGTACCACATCCACTCATAATCCTGCTCCGGCCCAACAGTTCTACTGATCCATGGATTGGAACAAATGTAGTGAAACTTTTCCTCGATATCTGCATCGGAGCGCATCAACCGATCATGGTATTCCGGTTCCCACAACGCGCCTGTCTGCTGTTCCGCTTGGTTGATCTGGTTGGCCGTGAACGATTTGATCGAATGGAGCAATTCGCTCAACCCCCAGAAAATCGGTTGACCCTGCGGATTCTCAGCCTTGATTTGAGGCTGAAAAAGGAAATGCACGTGATCCGGCATCACGCAAGCCGCCAGCAAACGATAGCGCGTGCCATCAAAATGTCGGATGGATTGAAGAACCACAGTGCGGCTGGCTTCCGACAGCGGACGCCGTTCCTGCGTGGAAAAAGAAACATGATAGACCCCGTGCGGCCGTTCATAATGTGGCAGCCGCCGCTTCCAGTAGCGCGCGCCTGGCGCGAGGTCAGCCGTCCGGCTGGAAGCCGGACGGTGCGGGCTGGAAGCCCGCGCTCCCCCTAAAGAAGCGGGCGCTGCGTCCGTCGCTTCAGCGTGACTCGCGAGGGCGCGGTCAGCCGCACGCGAGAGCGCGTGCGCTCCCCGGAGCAACTCTTCCACCTCTTCGTTGAACATCTCGATCCCGCGGTCCAGCGTCCGGTTGAACGCCTCCTCCTCGGTGCGGATGACCTGCTGGACCTGCTCCTGCTTCGCGCAGATCTCAGGGAAGACGTCGCCCATGTGGTCGGCGAGGACGTCCACGAGCTGGTAGAAGAACGGCTGATGGAAACCGAGCGTGCGGCCGTAGCGGACGGCGCGGCGCAGGATGCGGCGCAGAACATAGTTGCGATCGGTGTTGCCGGGCAGGATGCCGTCGGCGATGGCGAAGGCGAGCGTGCGGATGTGGTCGGCGATGACGCGGAAGGCGACATCAATCTTTTCCTGCTCGGTCGCGCCGGCGGTGCCGGCGGCCGGCAAGGTGGAAGTGTAGCGCTTGCCGGAGAGTCGCTGGATTTCGTCGAAGATCGGCCGGAAGACGTCGCTCTCGTAGTTGGAGATGACACGCGAGAAGTCGGTGAAACCGCGCGTACATTGCATGATGCCGCTGGCGCGCTCGAAGCCCATGCCCGTATCCACGTGCCGCGCGGGCAGCGGGACGAAGGTGCCGTCGGCGTTGGCGTTGAACTGGATGAAGACCAGGTTCCAGATCTCGATGCATTCGGCGCTGCCCTTGTTTACCAGCGAGCCCTTGGTGTCGCCGCCGGGCGTCAGGTCCATGTGAATTTCCGAGCACGGGCCGCACGGGCCGGTGTCGCCCATCATCCAGAAGTTGTCCTTCTTGTTGCCGTTGACGATGTGAATTTTCGGGTCGAGGCCGGCCTGCCGGAAGAGGCCGGCCCAGATGTCCCAGGCCTCCTGGTCGAACTCGGCCGGATCGTTCTTCGCCTGATGGGGGCTGTACACCGTGGCGTAGAGCCGGGCGGGCGGGAACTTCCAGACCTGCGTCAGCAGCTCCCAGGCCCAGGTGATGGCTTCCTGCTTGAAGTAGTCGCCGAAGCTCCAGTTGCCGAGCATTTCGAAGAAGGTGTGGTGATAGGTGTCCAGGCCGACGTCTTCGAGGTCGTTGTGTTTGCCGCCGGCGCGGATGCACTTCTGCGTGTCCGTTGCGCGGCCGGGCTGGTAGGGGCACGGCTGCCGGCCGAGGAAGATCGGCACGAACTGGTTCATGCCCGCGTTGGTGAACAGCAGGTTGGGCGAATCCGGCAGCAGGCTGGCGGAGGGCACGATGGTATGCTGCTGGGACCGGAAAAAATCCAGAAACGACTGACGCAGCTCTGCGGAGGTCATGATGTTCATAAAAAAGCCCTGTGAAAACAGGGATTTCTTACCATACCCGCCGCAGCGGTGCAACGGCGCTGGCTCCAGGACATTCCACGGTTTTTTTACGCGTCGCAACGCGACGCTTTGGACTGCGCTGGCTTGACAGCGCTTTTCTTTATATCAAAGCATCGAGAGTCAAAGCGGCGTCAAGCCGCCGCACTCCAAATTTTATGCGGGCGCGAACCACACTTCCACCCGCGGCGCAGCCGCGACCGCGAGGCCAGCCGGCAGAATCGCCGGCTCGCGGAGCAGCCGCGCCACCACATCGGCTTTGTCCGGGCCGGCGACGGCAAAGATCAGCCGCTGCACGCGGGTCAGCAGGTCGGGCGTGACGGATACGCGGCTGGGGCCGGACTCGCGCAGGACGGGAATGACCCAGCGGCCGCGGCTGCGCGCGAGGTCGTCGCGCGAAAACAGCGACGCCGTGTGGCCGTCGGCGCCCAAGCCCAGTAGGCCGAGTGTGAAGTTTCCGCCCCGCGCGAGGAAGGCGGCGAGGTCGTCGTGCCAGCGCTGCGCGGCGGCCGGCAGCGGCAGGGCGGTGGCCGCGCGGAGCACGCGCTCCGGCGGCAGCCCGACCGCCGCGATCAGCGACCGAGTAGCGCCATAGTTGCTCTCCGGCGCATCGTCGGACACCATACGCTCGTCGCTGAAGGTTAAGTGCAACCCGGCCGGCGGCGCGCCACGCTCCGCGCCCAGCGCCTCGGCACAGAGCCGGTAGGCCGCCAGCGGCGTCCGGCCGCCGGCCAGCAGCACCGCGTACGGACCGGCCGGAGCCGACCGGAACTCGCCCAGCAGCAGGTTGGCCAAAGCCCGGTCCAGTTCCGCGCCGGATGAAAATAGACGGAGGTTCATGCCATCGGTTCCAGTTCCAGGCCATGCCGCGCAGCCAGTTGCGCCCGGCCGGCGGGCCCACGGCTGCCGTAGGGATAAGGTTCCGGCGCTTCGGACTGCGCCTCGACCGCGTGCAGCGCGGCGTCGAAGATGTCCCATGCGGCGGCCAGTTCGTCAGCGCGAATGAACAGGCTCTTGTCGCCTTTGATCACATCCAGCAGCAGCGTTTCATAGGCTTCCGGGATGACCTCGGGAAACGCGGTGCGGTAGCGCAGGTTCAATTCCGAGGGCTCCAGTCGCAGGTTGAGGCCCGGCACCTTGTTGATGACCCGGTAAAAGATGGCCTCGTCCGGCTGGACCCGAATGACCAGTTCGTTCGGCGGCAGGTTGGGCAGGGCGTTGACGAAAAGATTCGCCGGCACGTCGCGGAACCGCAGGCGGATGGCCGCCAACGGGCCGTCAAGCGCCTTGCCGCACTCGACGAAGAACGGCACGCCGCGCCATCGCTCGTTCTCCACGCGGAGCATGGCGGCCGCATATGTCGCCGTGCACGAACCGGGCGGAATGCCGGGCTCGGCGCGGTAGGCCGGCCGCCCGCCGACGCCGCGTTCGGCAGCGGCATACTGACCCAGCGCCAGGTCCTCCGGCCGCAGCGGCGGCACGGCCTGCAACACGCGTACTTTCTCATTCCGGATCGCCTGCGCGGCGAAAGATGCGGGCGGCTCCATTGCCGTCAGCGCCAGCATCTGCATCAGGTGGTTTTGCATCACGTCGCGGACAATGCCGTAGTCGTCGAAATACCCCGCGCGCGTGCCGACGCCGAGATCCTCCTTCCAGACGATGTGCACGTCGCGCACATACGTACGGTTCCAGAGCGGCTCGAAGATCCGGTTGGCGAAACGCAACACCAGCAGATTCTGCAGCACCTCTTTGCCCAGGTAATGATCGATCCGGTACGTCTGCTCGTCGATGAACACCCGGGCCAGCTCCGCCGCCAGTTGGTCGGACGAGGCGCGATCGCGGCCGAACGGCTTTTCAATCACCACACGCGTCCAGGGATCGCCGGGCGCGGCACAGGACACCAGCCCCGCGTCGCCCAGCGCCCGCGCGGTGTCGAGAAAGATCGCGGGCGGGATGGCGAGATAAAACAGGCACCCACCCCCCAACGAGCCGGTGAGCTGCCGCAGGCGGTCCGCCAGGTCGAGAAACGCGTCGCGCGAGCCGTAGTCGCCGACGACATAATGGCAACGCGCCAGGAACCGGGCCATCAGCTCCGCACACACCTGCGGTTCCGGCGTGTAGCGGCAGGTGAGCTTCTCCGCCGTGCGCGCCCGGACGGACTCATCCGTCCTGGGTGTGCGGGCGAAGCCCACCACGCGGAATTCCGCCGGCAGCAGCTTTTGCGCGTACAGCGAAAACAGCGCCGGCAGCAGCTTCCTCTGCGCCAGGTCACCCGAGGCGCCGACGATGATGATCGCGAGTTGTGCGGACATGTTTCACCTCCGCCCATCGCTCCATAGGACCTCCGTTGGCCAAACCATCCCGACCGTCGACAGTTTGCCATAATCAGCGCTTTTATCCAAGCATCTCTGCAGCATCGGAATCGAAAGGGTATCGCTGACCTTCTGTCCGCCTAGGGGCCTGTTCGGTGAAAGCGAACTATCTGGAATTCAGGAACCGCAGTGGGCCTTTGATTCGTGAGTTCAGGGGACCAAAGCAAGCGCAGCCGATTCCGATACCGAGGTGAGCCGACACTCCGGAGCGGTTAATGGGAACATGTCGGTACGGACGGGTGCTAGATGAAAAATGGTGCTCGGGGGGGGACTTGAACCCCCACGCCTTGCGGCACATGCCCCTCAAACATGCGTGTCTGCCATTCCACCACCCGAGCAGGGTACCGGCGGCAAGTTACCGTCTGGCCGCGCGCGGCGCAAGACTGATTTTCGCGCGCAGTCCGTTCTTGCGGAGCAGCCGTTCATCCGCTATGCTACTGTGCTGTGCTTCGCCGGTGCGCGAAGGAAGGAGCCTTATGGGTTTGTTGGACATGTTTCGTAAATTGAGCAGCGGCGCCCCGGCCGGCGGCGCACGCCGGATCATTGTGGACGCCTCCCGCTGGCCGGACGGCCGCGGTGCTGACCGCCAGTCGCCCCGCGACCAGGTGCAGGCGCTGCAACAGATCACACGCTTCGTGCGGCAGGAAAAGCTGGAGGCGCAGGTGGCCTTCGAGGGCCGCCCGCTGCGCGAGGTTTCCGAAGACGGCGACTACAACGGGCTGAAAGTGTGGTTTGCCGAGAAGCAGGGCGGCGTGGGCGACCTGGTCATCCGGCTGGTCCAGCGTTCCGGGCCCAAGGGGTTGCTCGTCTTCACGGCCGACCCGGCGCTGGGGGAGAAAGTCACCGCGCTCGGCGCAGCCCTCATGCACATTTCCACGCTGCGCAAGACTCTGGAGGGCGGTGCGGGCGGCGAACAGCAGGAAGCTTACGGGCCGCGGACCGGCGACCGGGACCGTGGTGGACGCCGTCGCTTCGGCGGGCGTCCGTCGCGCGAGGGCAATGGTGGCGGTGGTGGTGAACGCGGGCGCGGGCGCGGCCCGGGACCCGCCGGCGATGCCGGTTCGTCTTCGCCGCAGCACAGCGCGGCGGTGCGTAATCTGATTGATCTGGTGGAGGAACCCGTGCGCCCCCCCACCCCTCCGGCGGAGCACGCTCCCCAACCTCCGGCGGCACCACCTCCGGCGGCTGAACCGGCCCCGGCACCAGCACCGGCGCCAGCTCCTACGCCCGAGCCGCCCCCGGCGCAAACGTGACACAGGCGATATACGGCAGCTCGCGGTAGTGGCTGTCGTAATCGAGGCCGTAGCCGACCACAAACCGGTCCGCGATGGTAAAGCCGACATAATCGGCTTGGAACGGCGCCACCCGCCGCGCGGGCTTATCCAGCAGCACGCAGGTCCGCACGGTACGGGCGCCTTTTTCCAGCAGAGCAAGTTGCGCAAAGCGTAGCGTCCGCCCGGTGTCCAGGATGTCGTCCACCACCAGCACATCCGCGCCGGCTATTTCTTCGCCGACGTCCTTCGTCATCCGCACCGTGCCGGAGGACGCGGTGCCCACCCCGTAACTCTCCAGTGTGATGAAATCAATCCGGGGCCGCGCGCCCTGGCGGTACAGCCCGCGCACCAGGTCGGCGAGAAACATGAAGCTGCCGCGCAGGATGCCGATCAACACCACGTTGTCGCCGCAGCAGCTCCCGGCCAGTTCGTGGACCAGTTCGTCAATCCGCCGCCGGATTTGTTCCTCCGTCAGCAGCACGTCGCGGATGTGATGCGGTTGCATGGCGCCTTGCTTTCATCCTGACCGGCCGCGATGGTACCCTTTCCCGCGCCCGATTTCCAAGTACGGGCTAAGCGCCCCCCATCCCCGCGGAAGGGCGGCACCTGGATCCGCGCATTCGACCGCAGACGACCGCGGTTTGCCTCGCGCTGGTTGGATTGGTGAGCAGCCCACCCCCGGCCACCCTCCGGTACCAGGCGGTTCCCGCCGCCGGGCGGCCAGGCTCAATCCCGTTGGCCCGCCGGCTCCGGCACCAACACCGTCAGCGCCTTGGGCAGGACGTTGATGGTGACGTGGGACTGCTGCGTTTCGACGAGTTCGCCGTCCACTTGGATCGGTGCCGGCTGACGGCGGCGGACGTACAGTTGATGAAACCGGCGCGACAGCACGCCCGGGACCTGATTGAGCGTGCCGTTGAACAGGCGATTGATGCTCGTGAGCAGGCGCGGAAAATCCTGTTCGGCAATGACCACCAGTTCGAGCAGGCCGTCATCGGGCCGGGCGTGCGGCGCGATTTTCGCGCCGCCGCCGTACTCGGTTAGGTTGGCGATGGTGAACAGCATGGGGTTGGGGAAATGCAGGGTCTCCGCACTGTCGAGCACGACCTCGAAGGGCTGGCGCTCGTAGGCGATGAACTCGATGGCGCCGGCCAGAAAATAGGGCACGATGCCGCGCACCGGCGAACGTTGGAACGAGCGCACCAGCGCCGCGTCCCACGCCAGGCCGCAGGTGACGAAAAACGGCCGGCCGTTGGCGGTGCCGACATCAATCCGTTTGCGCCGCGCCGTGGCCAGCGCGCGCGCGGCGTCCTCGGGTTTGAGGGGGATGTTGAAATGGCGCGCGAACCCGTTGCCGCTGCCCGTCGGAATGACACCCAGGGCCACGTGGCTGTTCAACAGCGCCTGGCCAACGGTGTTGACCATGCCATCGCCGCCGGCAATCAGCAGGGTGTCCAGACCGTTGCTGAGCGCGTGCTGGATCTTACGGCGGCCGTCCTCCGGGTTCCGGCTGACCTGGAAGGTGAGGTCCATCTCCGGCCGGTTCCAGTGTTTGTAAACGACCCGGGCAATGGCGCTGAACGTCCGACCCACCTGGGCGCGCGGGCTGACCAACACGAGGACCTTCTGCGGGCGGGGGCTCATGGCGTTTCAGGGGACGGGGCCGCCGACAGGCCCAGCCGCGCGCGCACGGCAGCGATGGTCTCCGTCGGGGTGGTGTACAGGATGGACGGAATCCCGAACTCCTCGGCACTCTCGACATTCTCCGGCCGGTCGTCAATGAAGAGACAGGCCGCGGGCTGGAGACCAAATTTGGCGAGCGCCCGTTCGTAGAAGGCGCGGTGGGGTTTGACCGCGCCGAGCTGGTACGAAATGGCATCGCCGGTGAAGAAGTTGAGCGCCGGGAAACGCTCATACACCCAGGGGAAGTGCATATCGCCGGCGTTGCTGCAGAGGTAGATGGCGTAGCGCTGCGCGAGTTCGCGGGCAAAGGCGATCATCGGCTGGTTTTCCGAGAAGATGTCCAGCCAGATGTCGCTGAACTGGTGAAACGTGCCGCGAAAGCCGGTCAGCGTGACGAACCGGCTGAAAAATTCCTGGGCGGTGATGTTGCCGCGTTCGTACTCCGCCACCACCGGATCACGCGCCACCAGCCCGAAAAACTGCTGACTGTTCACGCTGTGCCGGGGATCGCACAACGGCACGATTTTGCTCAACCCGGCGGTGTAGTTGATCTGCAACAGCACAACGCCCAGATCGAACAGGAGGCTGGTGGTGGGCTGATCCATGTGTATTTATTACGGGAAAAACCGCCGCAGTGCAAGGCGGCAGACGACCCAGGGGTAAGGCCCCAGTCGCACGAGGGTACTGGGGTTCGCTTGCGATGCCCACGGGCGCAGAAAAACTGCGCCCCTGCAACGTCGCACGTGCCTCACGGCGCAGTCTGATCGCGCAGGAAAGCCGGCCCGTATTTGTCCAGCAGTGCGGCGCTGTTGGTCCAGCCGGCGGTGGTCAACTCGGCGAGCGTCTCGCCGGAGTCGAAGACCAGCCGGAGCGCGGCGGCGGATGCGCTCAGCCGCAGGCCGCGACCATCCGCCAGCCGGTAGCGCGCCAGCTCGCCGGCCTCCAGGAATTTCGGCTCCTGCGGTTGCGGCTGATTCTCGCCCCAAAACCGCGCCAGCGCAAACGCGCCGAATTCCAACGCCGTGCAGGCCCTGGCCGCGGTGCGCGGCGGCAGCCCGAACGCCTGCCGCTCTTCGTCCGTCAGCAACGCGTCCAGCGTCAGCCGCGCGCCGCCGGGCGCCTGGGCGCGCAGCGCCTCTGCCGGCGCTATCGGCTGGGCCGGCAGGCCGCGCATACCCGGCCCGCCGAAGTCCACGAACGGCAGCGCGGCCTCGCTCGCTTCGCCCACGACGCCGATGGCGACCGCGGCCAGG
>CAIQIC010000075.1 GCA_903871765.1 uncultured Lentisphaerota bacterium | reverse complement strand
TCTGCTCTTGCCGGCCGCCGGCGGCGGCGCGCCGGGCCGGGCGTAGACGGACGGCGGCAGGGCGGCGGGATCCTCCTGGTCATTGTTGTACACCACGAGGTCGTTCACGATGATCGGCGAGGCGCCGCTGCCGTGAATGCCGACATACGGCCCGAGGTCGCGTTTCCAGATTTCGCGGCCGTCGTTGTCCAACGCGAGCAGCACGATCGCGTCGGGGGTGGTCCAGTTGACGATCACGCCGTCGGCGTCCGCCGCCGGCGTGGCCGAGGCGTAACTGTTGTCGCCGTTCTGGCTGAAGGGCTGCGAGGAGTACGCGCGCTGCCACAGCGTGCGGCCGGTGGCCGTGTCGAGGCCGGCAACGATCCGCTGGGCCGTGCCGTTCTCGCCGCAGGTCACAAAGATGCGGCGGCCCCACACGACCGGCGAGGAATGGCCGACGCCGGGGAGTTTGATCTTCCAGTTGTAGTTCGTCTCCGTCCACGACACCGGCACCGTGGTGGCGTCGCTGACGCCGCTGCCGTTCGGGCCGCGGAACTGGGGCCAGTCGGCCTCACCGGCCAGGATGGTCGTGGCGGCCAGACCGCAAGCGATGATGGAGTGTTTTGTGGTCATTTGCCCTGCTACGCCCTGCGGCCTTTGGCCTTGTGCTTCGCAGGGCATCCTACGCTCTGTGCCCGATGGCTTGCCTTCCTGCGCTCTGCGCTGCGCTTGAGCTACGAAAAGCCTGCCATCCGTAGCGCAAGCCCCGCAGAGGCGCCGCGCGAAGGAACGCCTGCCATCCGTAGCTCAAGCCCGTCTGCGGGCGCAGAGCGCAGGATGGCGGAGAGGGAGGGATTCGAACCCTCGATACCGGTTTAAGCCAGTATAACGGTTTAGCAAACCGCCGCTTTCGGCCACTCAGCCACCTCTCCGAAACATCTATTATGGACTACGTATGACTATTAAAAACGGTTGTTGACGTCTTGGGACGCGTTTGGCACACTTCTTTTGTACGCAGCAGTAGCGGTGCGGCCTTCAAAGAAGATGGGCCATGCGCAAAACTTATAATCAGAAATGGTTTCATGCGGGCTGTATTATAAGACAACGCGGGCATGGATTCCAAGTCGAATTTAATCGCAAGCGCCAAAAAATATTTATCCTTGACGCAGGTTAAGACCTATGCCGAACAGGGCCCAAACCGACTGCGATGACCGAACACGGTCCCGCGGAGGGATCCGCCGGGATTTTCATTTGCAAACCCCCTCCCAAAAACGCCGCAGGCGAGCTTCGTGAGATGTTTTGCAAAAGCCTATAATATCAACGGTTTGCGAGCTTCCATAGTGTTTCCCCCTAGGGGGGATTAGGGTTTCCCCTGGCATTAGTTTTGATGACAAAAAATTTGTAATAATAATTTGACAATACGCGGGCGATGATGCAATGTAAGTGTAATGTTACTAAAAATACGGTGGTTTTTTGCATCAGCACGGGGCCGCCCGGCTGGGGTTGGAATGGGTCGGCAGTTCAGATGGTGTGATGGAAAAAGTTCGCGCACTACGCGTAAGAGGATTTAACTTGACATTCACCATGGCGATAGGGTTGTGGCGGACCGTGAAGAATTTTAAGGGTTTGGAATTAAAAGGAGTAAGATTATGAGAAGCATGCCGAGTCTCAAGACGACCAATGGTTTGATCAAGCGGTCCGCCCTGGCGCTGGCCCTCACGGCCTTGCTCCTTAGCCCTTCCGCGGTGTGGGCGGCGGCGCGGACGGCCAGTGTAACGGGCAATTGGAATAACACGGCCACGTGGGGAGGAAGCTCCGTTCCCGTTGCAGGCGATACGGTGACCATCAACCCAACCATTACAGTAACTATTCCTGCTGCATACACGGCGGCTTGTACCAGCGTCAGTATTTTGGCTCCGACGGCCAATAATGGCCTTACTTTTGCCGGGGCCACCAGTGTTCTCAATGTATCAGGCGCCATTACGACGGCTAATCCGGCGGCGAATTTCACCACGGCTATAGCGGTGGGTGCCGGCACCTTGTCGGCCGGCTCGATCGCCCTGGCTGGCGTGAGCACGGTTAACCGATACACCGACCTGACGCTCTCCACGGGCGCCATTACCGTTAGCGGGGACATTACATCCGCCGGTACTTCTTCCAGAGTGACCTTTTCCGGCGCAGGAACCTTGAACGTAAGCGGCACTTTCATCAGCAGCACGGCCGCCGGAACATTTACCCCATCCACCGGTACCGTCAACTACAACGGCGCGGCCCAGACCGTTAGCGTGTACACCTACAACAACCTGAGCCTCTCCGGCAGCGGCGCCAAGACGATGACCGGTGTCACGACCGTTAGTAGCAACCTGACGCTGAGCGGATCGGCGACGGCCACCCTGGCCGCGTTAACGACGGTTGGCGGGAATCTGGCGCTCAGCGGAACGTCAACGGCGACGCTGGGCGCCAATTTGGCGATCGGCGGCAATCTGAGCGTGGGCAATGGCACAACCTTCACGGCCGGGGCCTTTACGCTGACCGTGACCGGAACCACGACGGTTGGCGCGGGCGCGAGTGGCCTCCTGACCATCTCTTCCGCTACGGGCACGAAGACCTTTACCGGCGCGGTTACGATTAACGCCGGCGGCGCCTTGACCGAGTCGGCGGC
>CAIQIC010000074.1 GCA_903871765.1 uncultured Lentisphaerota bacterium | reverse complement strand
GCCGGCGGTTCCGCGGGCGGCGGCGCCGCGCTGGCGGGCGGCTCCGCCGCCGGTTCGGCCGAGTCCGCGGGTTGGGCCGCCGCGCAGCGGCGCTTGAGAAACTCGCGCGCAAGCTGGCGGTAGGCCGCGGCGCCGGTGCCGTGCGGGTCGTAGGCAATGATTGGCTGGCCGTAGCTGGGCGCCTCGCTCAGGCGCACGCTGCGCGGAATCAGCGTCTCGAACACCTGGTCGCCGAAGTGCTGAATGACCTCCTGCACCACCTGCTGCGAGAGGTTCGTCCGCAGGTCGTACATGGTCATCACGATGCCCTCGATGGCCAGCGCGGGATTGGCGCCGCTGGCGCGCAACTGGCCGATGATCCGCTGGATCACGCTCAGGCCCTCCAGCGCGTAATACTCGCACTGGATCGGGATCAGGACCGCGTCCGCCGCCGTCAGGGCGTTCATGGTCAGAATGCCGAGCGAGGGCGGGCAATCCACAAAAATAAAGTCATAGCGGCCTTCCGCCTGCAGAGGCGCGCTGGCCGTCTGGAAGCGGTGCAGATAACGTTCCGCGCGCGCGATGTCCACCTCCGCGCCGGCCAGGTCCAGTTCCGACGGAATCAGGTCCAGGCGCTCGACGGCGGTGGGGAGGACCAGTTCCGCCAGGCGGCCGTTATCCAGCAGGGCGCGGTACACGCTGGCGCCCTCCCGCCGGGCCACGCCCAGGCCGCTGGTCGCATTGGCCTGCGGATCGAGATCAATCAGCAGCACCCGCTGCTGCTGCTCCGCGAGGCAGGCGGCGAGATTGACGGCGGTGGTCGTCTTGCCGACGCCGCCCTTCTGGTTGGCTACCGCGATGATCGGGCTTCGGGCCATGGGAACAACCTGCTTGACGGCGCGGAGCATACGCCGCCGGGCAAAGATGTTTCAAGCGGCAAGTTGTCCGCGCGGGTTCAGCGCTGGTCGAACAGCGCCACGACGTCCGCGTGCTTCTGTTCCAGGGCCAGGTCGCGCGCCGTCTTGCCCTGTTCCGTCTTGGCGTGGGCGTTGGCCCCGGCGGCCAGCAGGCGGCTGACGACGGGGGCATAGCCGTGAAAAGCCGCAAAATGGAGCGGGGTTTCGCCCTGGGCATTGGCAGCCGTGGCGACCGCCTGGTGCGCGAGCAGCAAGTCCACCATCTCCAGCGATCCGTTCCCCGCGGCGATATGCAACGGCGTCCGGTGCTGGATGTCCTTGACGTTGGCGTCGGCGCCCCGGGCCAGCAGCAGGCGGGCGACTTCCAGGTGCTTGTTCTCCACGGCCAGCCAGAGCGGCGTGACGCCGTCGCCGAACCGCGCATCGAGCTTCGCGCCCCGGGCCAGCAGCAACTCGACCATGACCGGATTGCCGCCCTGCGAGGCATAATGCAGCGGAGCGGCTCCGCTGGCCAGGGCGACGTTGCTGTCCGCGCCCTGGGCCAGCAGGTTCCGGACGGCGTTGGTCTGGCCGCTCTTGATGGCGGCGATCAAGGCGTTCCCGCCCTGCCGGGCGCAGCCGGCCAGGAGCAACCCGGCCAGCAACCCCCGCGCCATCCGTTGTAATCCCATGTTCATGCCGTGGGCTCCTCGTGTACGATGGGTCCGATCTCGCGTCCGCGGAATGTAGGCTTGCTGCCGGCGCCGGGTCAAGCTGCATTCATGCAAAGCCATCTTGACGCGTCGCGTCGCGGAGTTTATGCTGAATCCTGACGTATGGCTGTCAGGCCCGCCATCCATTCCAAGCCGTTCGGACTGCACCGGCTGCGCGCCGCAGATTTCCTGCGGCGTCTGCTGTTCATCGTGACGTTGGGCGTGGCCGTCGGCGCGCGGGCCGCGGACGAGGTGGAGACGGAGCTGGAGTTTGCCTCGCGGCTGGCGGGCCTGCGTCTGCCGCAGTATGCCACGCGCCTGTTGGAGCGCCTCCAGGTGCAGCATCCGGAAGTCAAGGACCGGGCGAAGCCGGTGCTGGTCGAATTGAAAATCGCCGAAGGCAAGCTGGGTGTGGCGGAAGAGATGGTTAAGGCACTCGATCCCGCCAGCCCGCGGATCCCCGCGATCCAATTGCTGCTGGCCAATGGTTATTTCCAGCAAGGGCAGATGGCGAAGAGCCGGGAACTGTACGACCGGTATTTCAAGACGTACGAAAGCCGGCCGATCACGGACACCAATACCTACCGCAACGCCGCCTATGAATACGGCCAGTTGCAGGAACGCACGGGCGACCTGGCGGGGGCGGTCAACGCCTACGAGCGCATCGTCAAGCTCGATCCCTCGGGGCGGAGCGAGGAGGTCCGGCAGGTCATGTGCGAACAGGCGGAGCTGCTGGTGAAGCTGGCCCAGACGGAAACCGTGGTCAGCAACCAGCAGCAACGTTTGGCCGCGGCGGAGAAAATCTGCGACCTGGTGATCGCCCGCGGCGGGCTGGACCCGTTCTTCGGCAAGGCCCTGATCGTCAAGGCCAACATTCTGGGCGGACCAGGGGCCCTGGACCGTATCCGGCCGGGGAAACGGGCGCAGGCCCGGAAGCTGATGATGGACAACATGGACATCCTCAAGCCCATTGACGTCGAACTGGAGAAGGCGGGCTGGGGGTCGCAGAGCCCGATGGCTGGGGCGCGCGCCCTGCTCGGCGATATCTGTTTCGCGGATGCCCGGGACCGGCTCAAGGCCCAGCCGCCGGCCAAGCTGGCGGACGTGCTGGCCCTGTTGAGCCAGGCGATGACGGAATATATCAACGTGATGCGGAAATATCCCCGGAGCGACGTCACGCCGGAGGTTCTCCTGCAGGCCGACGAACTGAACGCCCTGTTGCGATCCCTGGGCCGGCCGCCCTTGGACTTGAGCAAGTATACCGCCGCCGCCATGGAAGAGGTGTTCAAGACGGCGGATGATCAGTTCCGCGCGGACCAATACGAGCAGGCCATACACACCTACCTGCGCGTGCTGAACCAGATCCCGGAAGGCGAGGCGAGCGTCCGCGCCCTGGTGAACCTGATGTTGTCCTATGCCAACCTGCCCGGGCCGAACCACGCGCGCCTGGCGAAGATGACGGCGCTATACCTCATCGAGCGTTTCGGCCAGAACCCGCGCGCGGGCACCGGCCTGCTGCAACTGGCGGAAGCGTACAACACCCTCCGCGAGCGGGAGCAGGATCCGCAGGCCAAGGCGGCGGACGAACGGAACATGCTGGATTATTTCGCGCTCTTCCAGCGTTACTTCCCCCAGCATCCCCAGAAGGGCGCCATGCTGTACCGGCTGGCGTTCCTGCGCAATCAGGCGAAGGACGAGGCGGGCGCGCTCAAGCTGCTGCAGCAGATCGTGGACGAGCTGAAGAACGACCCGTACTACGCCCGGGCCCTGGGCCAGATGGCGTGGAACTACTATGCCGGCAGCAACTACGTCGCCGCGGTCCAGGGTTTCACGGCGTATGTGGCGCAGGCCCGGCCCAGCGCCGATAAAGCGCAGGCCCAGCTCTTCCTGGCTATTTCCCAAAAGCAGGTGGGCCAGTACCGCGAAGCACTCGCCGGCTTCGAGGAGCTCATCGGCCAACTGACCCCGGCCAACAGCCCCTACCACACCTCGCCGGCGGACGCGAAGAAAAACGCCGAGCTGCTGGAACAGGCCGTGTTCCAGCGGGGCCTCTGCTACACCGGCCTCAAGGAGCCCGCCAGCCAGATCCCGGAATTTCGCGCCAAGGCGCTCCAGGCGATGGATGACTTCCTGAAAGCCTATCCGGCCTCGACCAACGCCAGCAAAGTCTTGCGCATCAAGGGCTCCATCCTGCTGGAGATCGGCAAGTTCGCCGACGCCGCCCGGGTGTTCGACGAACTGATCGCCAAGTATCACGACACCGAGGACGGCAAGAGCGCGCTCTATGCCCTCGCCCGCAGCGCCGTGGAGGTCAAGCAATACGAGCAGGCCAAGGAGGCTTTTCGCAAGATGCTGGCCCAAGCCGACAAATTCGCCCCCGAATATTTCCTCACCATGGGCCGGCTTTTTGCCGAGGCCAAGCTGATCGGCGAGGCCATCCAGGCCTACGAAAAGGCCGTCACCCTGGCCCGCAAAGAAGGCCCCGTCGAGGAACTGGCGCTCTACGGCCTCGGCCAGGCTAAAATGACGCTCAAGGATTATCCCGCCGTCGTGCGGCACCTGACCGCGCTGTTTGCCAAATATCCCAACACGGGCTATTTCTATGAAGGCAAATTCACCCTGGCCGAAGCCGCGCGCGAAGCGGGCCAGTATCCGGCGGCCAAGGCCGCGCTGGACGACGTGCTGCGCCAGGCCGCCAAGCCCGTGCAGCGCGTCCGGGCCACGTGCGAGATGGGCCAACTGCAGATCAAGCAGGGCGAAAAATCAACCGCCTTGGGCACCTACCAACTCGTGGCGCAACTGGAGGATCCGAAGAATCAGGACTTGGCGCCGTGGATCGAGCAGGCGGTCGTGGCCAGCGTCCGCCTGGCCTCGGAGCTGAAGCGGTATGACATCGTGTTGCAGAATTGCGAGCTGTACGAAAAAAATTTCCACGAGGGCAAGCACCTGGATGAGATACGCAAGGCGCGGAACGAAGCCAAGTTCCAGACGGGGTCGTCGTAAGCCGCGCCGGGACAGCACGAGCGAGGCAGAGCCCGGCGAAGCAGCCGGGGGGAGCGAACGAAATGAAAACGCATGTAACCCGCGGCCGCCGGGTGGCGCTGCTGGCGCTGCTGGCCGGCGGCTGGGCGGCGGCCTGTCCGGCGGCCTATGTCCTTACGAAGGAAGGCCGCATTGAAGGCTCCGCCATCAGCGCCGACGCCAAGGGCGAAATCACGCTGAAATTAACGATGGGCGAGCGGGTCTTTCCGCCGGGTGAATACCTCCGGGCCGTGGCCGACGAACCGCCCGAGTATAACCAGGCCAAGCAACTGATCGTCGCCAAGAAGCTGGACCAGGCGCTCGACCTCCTGAACACCCTCGTCCAGAAGTATAAATGGCTGGAATGGGACGTCCAGGCCACCCTGCTGATCGTCGAGGTGGATCTCCGGCAAAACAACGCCGCGGATGCGGTGCGGGGCTGCGAAAAGTTCATGGGCCTCTATCCGCGGCTCAAGGAGGATGCCGCTTTCCAGGCCGCTTTCCGCCGGGCGCTGATCGGCGCCAAACAGTTCGACCGCGCGGAGCCCCTGCTCACCGCCGCGATCAGCGGCGGCAACCGCGCCAACGCGGCGCGCGCGCAGCTCCAGCGCGGCGATCTGCGGCTGGCGCAGGGCCGCACGGAAGAAGCGGCCATGGACTACCTGCGCACCGCGCTGCTGTTCACCGCGGAAAAGGAGCTTCAGCCGGAGGCGTTGTTCAAGGCGGCCGGGGCGTTGGAAAAAATGAACGACAAGACGTCGGCCAAAATACTCTACCAGAAGTTGAAAACCGAATATCCCAACAACCCTTATGCGGGGCAGGCCGGCGGGAAAATTTGACCGGGGAAATTGACTTGCTTTGCCGCCTGAAAAAAAGTAGGCTTTGAACTGCCGCCGCGATGGCAATGGTGAAGGAGAAAGCGATTATGCGTAACGGATATGTTTGGCTTGGTCTCTGCGCGCTGCTGATCCTCGGAAGTTGGGCTTGTACCGCGTTCGCGCAGGAAGCGGCACCGGTCGCCCCCACGGCGCCCGCGGTGACTACGGCGCCCGCCCCGGCGACGACCTCCCCGGCGCCCGGGCTGTCACTCACCACCACCAACAAGGAACCGGAAGAGGCGGCCGCGCGCACCGGTATCCTCGCCATCATCTGGAAGTCCGGCTTCTTCGGCGTGCTGATCTGGTTGATGTTGGTCATCGCCTCGATCATCATGGTCGCGCTGACGATTGATTCCTTCCTCACCATCCGCGAGAAAAAGATCGCGCCCGCCTCGCTGGTGGACGCCGTGCGGTCGGCGATGAGCCAGGGCGATGTGATGAAGGCCCTGCAGCACTGCGAGGCCAACCCCGGTCCGCTGTCCCATGTGCTGTCCGCCGGGTTCAGCAACGTCAAGGAAGGGTTCGAGGTCATCCAGGATTCGGTCAGCGTCGCGGCCGATCTCGAAAGCGAAAAGATCCTCCAGCGCGTGACCTACCTGAGCGTGATCTCCAACACCACGCCGATGCTCGGGCTGATCGGCACGGTGCAGGGCATGATCTTCGCCTTCGCCACCATAGGCCTGAACGCCGCCGGCGCCGCTCAGCAGACCAAGCTGGCCATGAACATCTCCCACGGCCTCTGGGCCACCGCCGTCGGCCTCGGCACCGCCGTGCCGGCGACCATCTTTTACTTCTTCTTCAAAAACAAGGCCACGCGGATCATTCTGGGTATGGAAGGCCTGACGCTGGACCTGATCAAGGCCCTGCGCAACGTGGAAATCGTGGAGGAATGACCGGCCGCAGCGGCGGCCACCACACGGGACGGATGCGCCATGCGGAAGCACAGCGAAGAATATTTGACCGGCAACCTGACGGCCATGATTGACGTGGTCTTCCAGTTGATCATCTTCTTCGTCTGCACCGTCAACATGCAGGACAAGGCCATTGACGACAGCATCCGGCTCGCCATGGCGCCGCACGGTGAGCCGGTGGTCAGAAAGGATCCGCTGGAAATCAATCTGGACGTGGATGCGCGCGGCCAGGTTTCCCTCAATCGCGATCCCTATTCGCGGGACGAGCTGGCGAACATGCTCAAGAAGGTGGTGCAGGAACACCCCGGCCAGCCCATCCCCGTGATCATTCGCGGCGACGCCGCCACCAAGCACGAGGCCATTCAGAAAGCCATGGATGCCTGCGTGAAAGCGGGCATCTGGAAGATCAAGTTCGCCGCGTTTAAGGAACGCCGCTAGCGGGCGCAGGCGCCACGATGGCCAGGAAACATAAAAAGATCGAGCACCACCCGGGCGAGCTGAACCTCACCGCCATGATTGACGTGGCTTTCCAGCTCCTGAACTTCTTCATCATCACCACCCATCCCGTGGACGTGCTCACGCACCTCGATGTGTTCCGCCCTTCGCCCGATCTACATGCCCCGCGGCTGACCCAGGCGCCGCCGGTCATCCGCATCGAAATATTTCCCGACTCCATGCTGCTCAACGCCCAGCCGGTGAACCGGCAGCGGCTGGTGGATTTCTTGGCCGCGCAGGCCAGCCTGGACACCAGAAAGACCATCCTGATCCAGTGTTCGCAGAAGTCCACCCACGGCCAGCTCGTAGACGTGCTGGATCAGTGCACCCGGCTCAAGCTGTCGAATATCTCGGTGATCAGTTCCACCTGATAACCCAGGGCCATGAACATCAACTGGACAGCCATCG
>CAIQIC010000073.1 GCA_903871765.1 uncultured Lentisphaerota bacterium | reverse complement strand
CGCCCAGGCAGTTGCCGTGCTCCGCGCACACCAGATCCCAGACCTCGGCCGATGGCTGCCGTTCCAGATCCTGCAAGCTGCCATCGGCGGTCTTTCCGGACCAGTCGCGCAGCCGTCCCAATTCCACGCCGGTTTCCGTCTTGAAGAGTTCGTGTTGCATCTGGCACGCCCGTGCCAGCCGGCGCCGGCAGAGGTAATTGCTCCGTCCCTTGACCAGCACCGCCTTGAACTCCACGCCGAGGTGCCGGTGCAGGAACGGGATGTCCTTTTCCATCAGTTGTTCCTGCAGGGCGATGGTATAGGTGGAGACGACGACCTGCAGCTTGTGCGCCTGGGCCGCCAGGGCCAGCGGCACCAGGTAGGCGAAGCTCTTCCCCACCCCCGTGCCGGCTTCGACCACGAGGTGCCGGCTGTGCTCCAGGGCGGCGGCGACAGCCTGTGCCATGGCGCGCTGCTGCGGCCGATGCTCGTAGGGGAAAGGCGCGCCGACGCAGGCGGCCGCCAGGCGGCCGCCCGGCCGGAAGAAGACGTCGGTGGCGTCGGCCACCTGGATGGGTTTGCCGGCCGGCGCGGGCTTGGGCTGTCGCGGAGCAATCATGCCCGTTGCTTCTACCAGAAAACCGCCGGCCCAAAAAGAACTCTTGCTTTCGGGATTTTTTTTGGCATATTTTTGCCCGTCTTCCAAGCGAGCGTAGCTCAGTGGTAGAGCGCGACCTTGCCAAGGTCGATGTCGAGGGTTCAAATCCCTTCGCTCGCTCCAACTTTCCAGCATAAAGAAACCGGCGGGTTTCCGGAAGCCCGAAAACCCGCCGGCGGATTGTCAACCGCGATAGGGTTCACTTCACCGTCGAGAAGCGATAAATCGTGGTCTGCGTGTAGGTCTGGCCCGGCTGCAGCACGCAGGACGGGAAGTTCGTGTGGTTCGGCGTATCCGGGAAGTGCTGCGGCTCCAGGCAGAAGCCGTAGCGGTGCTTGTACACCTTGCCGCCCTTGCCGGTCAGCGTGCCGTCCAGGAAATTGCCGCAGTAGAACTGGACGCCGGGTTCGGTGGTGAGCACCTCGAGCACGCGCCCGCTCTTCGGCTCCACCACGCGCACGGCGGCCGTGAGTTCGCCCGCCTGCTGCTGGTTGATCACCCAGTTGTGGTCGTAGCCGCCGCCGAATTTCAACTGCTCGTTATCCTGGTTGACGCGCGCGCCAATCGCCATGGGCTTGGTGAAATCCATGGGCGTGCCCTGCACCGGTTTCAGTTCGCCGGTTGGAATCAGCGTGGCGTCCACCGGCGTGAACCGGTCGGCGTTGATCATCATCTCGTGGCCCAGGATGTCGCCTTCGCCGGCGCCGGCGAGGTTGAAATAGGAATGATGCGTGATATTGACGACGGTGGGCTTGTCCGTGGTCGCCGTGTACTGGATCTTGAATTCGTTCTTGTCCGTCAGCGTGTACACCATCTTGACCGCCAGGCTGCCCGGATAGCCCTCTTCGCCGTCCTTGCTCAGGTAGCTGAATTCCACCGCGGGCCCATCGCTGGCCTGGACGGCCTGCGCCTGCCATACCACCTTGTCGAAGCCCTTGAGGCCGCCATGCAGGGCATTGGGTCCGTTGTTGGTGGCCAGCGTATAGGTCTGGCCCTCCAGCATGAACTGGCCCTTGGCGATGCGGTTGCCGTAGCGCCCCACCACGGCGCCGAAGTACGGTGTTTTGCTTTCGTAATCCGACAACTGGTCGCAGCCCAGCGTTACGTCCGCCAGTTGGCCGTTGCGGTCCGGCACCTTCAGCGACAGCACAATCGCGCCAAAATTGATGACCTGCAGCTCCGCGCCGCTCTTGTTCTTCAGCGTGAAGAGCTTCACGGCCTGCCCATCCGATGTTGTTCCGAATAACCGTTCCACAGCGCCTCCCTTTTGGATCGAAGTAATTACATCGCACCCCGCCAGCCCAAGCCCCGCCGCCAGCATGCCCGCCAGCACAGCTTGTTTAACGTTCATATGTTCCTCCTCGTGCGTCGCAACCAGCGCGGCAACACGGCAGGTAGTTTGTCAAAAATGGCTGATTTGGCCAGCTTTTATTTTGATCCGCCCCTTTCCCTGGACATCCCACTCCACTCTGTCCTGCAAAGTTGACCTCACAATGGATGATCCGGCCGGATCATCCATTGTGAGGTCGCGATCCCGCTGGGCCAACGTTATTTTTCAAGGTTTCGCGGGCCGGAAAGATCCGCTTGACGCTGGTGGTCACCTATGTGACTATCTGCCCCGGAGATTGACCTTATGAAGGACATCGGCATTCGTGAATTGAAGGCACGCGCCTCGGAGTTGGTTCGCCAAGTGGCCGAGGAGCACGCCACGTACACGATTACGCGACGCGGTCTTCCGGTGGGCGTCCTGGCGCCGCCCGATTTTGTTCCGCTCAAACGATCAAAAGCCGGTGACGCGGCCTGGGACCGCCTGGAGGAGCTTTGGACCCGTGCTGACCAGAGCAGCCGGCCACGCAAGTCGGCGCTGCGCGAACTCGCGAAGATGAGGCGTTGACATGGCCGCGCTGTTCACCCTCGACGCCAGTGTCTTCGTGGCGTCCTATCGGACGCAGGAAACCGGCGGTGCCATCAGCCGCGACTTGCTCCGACTGGTGCGGGAGGCGGATGTGCCCCTGATCGAGCCGGCCATTCTTCCGGTCGAGATTGCGGCGGCGTTGGCGCATGCCGGGGAGAACCCCGCCTGGGCCGCCGAATATGGCGAAAGCGTGATGACGTTCCCGTATCTGAGTCTTCTACCTCTGGACGAACGCATGGCGCGGCGCGCGCTGGCCATCGCCACGCAATGCCGGTTACGGGGCGCCGACGCGCTGTACGTCACGGCGGCGGCGCAATACGGCGCGCGTCTGGTCACGTTGGATGCCGAACAACTGGAGCGCGCCCCGGCGCCTCTCGGCGCCTGCCAACCAGAGGCGGCTATCCGACTGCTCCGGACCGCGAGGCGATAGACGGATTATTCAATGAGGAAATCTGGAAAGCATGAACGGCGGGGACGTTATTCTTTTCCTGCAGTTTCCTGATTTCCTCATTCACGTTGCTTGGCTGCTTTTACGCTTGGGATCAGCCGGACCACACCGATGCCCAGCGAGCAGAGCATCAGGACGGGCAACAGCATGAGGTCAATTTGGACCGGCAGGCTCAGCGACAATTCGGGACGGATGAGGTACTCGCGACACGCGGCGAACCAAGCCAGGCCCCAGACGACCCCGAGCCATGGCAGGACGAGCAGCCCTTTCGTGCGGCGTCGCTTGATAAACAGGAGCAAATTGCACAGGTTGAGCGCCACCGCGCCCCAGAACAGCAACTCCAGATGCAGGCTCAAGGCGACCATGGTTTATTCCTTGATCACGGTTTGCCACCAGACCGATCACCGAAAAAAATGAGTTTATATCGTTTCGCCATCTGCCATGCAATCCGTATGCCGGATAAAGGACTTGACGGCTCCAGCCGCCAGGAAATAATGACCCTGAATACGTGCGGCAACCCGGCGGCACGGAAATTCGAACGCCCATCTCGTTGCCATCGTCCATGACTTATGCGCATCGCATGTTCAGGCCAGATGCTGGTGACGCTGGCCTTAGGCTGGCTGGCGGGATTTCCCTGGTTCGCCTCCGCCGCGGATACGCCCCAGCCCGATGCCGATTTACGGCGGATGGTCGAGGAGGATTGGGCGCGACAGGAGCAGCGTTGGGGACGCCAGGACGATTCGACGGCCGCCCTGCAAGCCGCTTTGGGCCGTGGAACGAAACTGCTGGATCGGTCGCGTCAGCGCTGGGCGGACTCGGAGGCGCGCGCGCTCGACCGGTCCCTGACGGCATGGCGTCATGCGGCGGACGGTGCACAGTCGCTGGAGGCGACGGCGCGGCAAAAGCTCTATCGCCGTGTGCGCTGGATGACGCGGGCGTTGACGCTGCAGAATCCTGCCGTGACCGGCCAGCCGCTGCTTTTCATGCAGCGGAACCGTTACATCTGCCAGATGCTCCATGAATACATGGGTTACTTCTACGACTACGGCAACGTGGCGCCGGGCGGCGGCATCTACGTGCTGGAACGGCCCGGGTTTTCGCTGAGGACCCGCGCTGTGCTGCAGGGCCGGCTGCCGGACGGCAACTTCACCACGCTGGCGCTGTCGTACGACGCGCGTACCGTGTATTTCGCCTTTGCCGAACGCACGGACCAGAAACCGGATTTCCATTCGCCGGAGCGCCACTCGTTCCACCTGTTCAGCGTCGCCTCCGACGGGTCGCAGCTTTGCCAGCTCACCCGCGGCGAGGAGGATGACTTCGATCCGTGTCCCCTGCCCGATGGCGGCGTCGCGTTCATGTCCACGCGGCGCGGCGGCTTTGCGCGCTGCAACAACGCATGGGAGCCTTGCGCCAGCTACACCCTGCATCGCATGGACGCCGACGGGCGCAACATCCGCCGGCTGTCGGCGCATGAGACGAGCGAGTGGCATCCGTCCGTGCTGAACGACGGTCGGTTGGTGTACACCCGCTGGGATTACGTGGATCGCTCGGCGGCCAACTTTCACGGGCTGTGGACGAGCCATCCCGACGGCAGCGCGGTGACCAGCCTGTTCGGCAACTACACCATGCGCGTCAATGCCTGCTACCAGCCCCGGTCCATTCCCGGCTCGGAGAAGCTGCTCTTCGTCGCCGGCGCGCATCATGCGGACGTGGGGGGCGCGTTGGTCCTGCTCGATCCGCGGCGTGCGCAGTTCAATATGCAGACGGGCGAGGATCTGCTGGAGTCGGTCGCGACGCTCACGCCGGAGGTTTGTTTTCCGGAAGCCGACGGTTGGCCGAAGAGTTACTTTCACAGCCCGTGGCCGTTGTCCGAGGACTGCCTGCTGGTGTCGTTCAGCTTCGATCCGTTGCCCGGGATGGGTTCCGGCGAACGCAGGGACACGCGGACGGGGCTGTATGTCTTTGACCGCTCCGGCAACCTAGAGTTGCTGTATCGCGATCCGGCCATCTCCAGCATGTATCCGATACCGCTGGCGCCGCGGGCGCGTCCGCCGGTGGTGGCGTCGGCGCCGGAAGCCGACCTGGGCGACGAAGGCGAGTTCCTGCTGACGGACATCCGGCGCAGTTTTTTCCCCATGCCGGCCGGCCGTGCCATCCGCGAACTGCGTGTCTTTCAACTGCTGCTCAAAACGCCGGGGCACACGGCGAACGAGCCGCGCATCGGCCACGCCAATGCAGAGAGCGCCCGCCTGTTGCTGGGCGCGGTGCCGGTGGCGGCGGATGGCTCGGCTTACTTCCGCGCGCCGGCGGGCAAGCCGGTCTATTTCCAGGCCGTGGATGCGCAGGGCCGGGCCGTGCAAAGCATGCGGAGCGCAACCTACCTGCAACCCGGCGAGCGGCGCGGCTGCATCGGCTGCCACGAACCGCCCGGCAGCGTCGCCGCCAACCGGCCTTTGCTGGCGCTGCGGCGGCCGCCGTCGCGCCTCCAGCCCGGACCGGAGGGTTCGCGTCCGATGAGTTTTCCATTGCTGGTCCAGCCGGTCCTCGACCGGCATTGCGTCCGCTGCCACAACGGCCAGGCCGGACCGGGCCGGAGCAAGCTGGATCTGACCGGCGAACCGGCGCAGAGCTTCTCCCGTGCCTACCAGAGCCTGAAACCGTTCCTGCGCTGGTACGAATGGGGCGACGCGAGCATCAGCCAGATCGCCACCCATCCGGGCCGCTGCGGCGCGGACGAAAGCCCGCTGACCAAGGTTTTTGAAGACGCGACGCACCGACCGGAGTTGAAATGGACCGACGCGGAGCGGCGGCGCGTCTATCTCTGGCTCGATGCCAACGTACCCTTCTACGGCACCTACGCGCCCGAGGAACAACTCGCGCAGCGTGAAGGTCAGTCGGTACCCGTGCCGGCGCAGCAGTGATTTACAAAATCTGGCGACCCCAACGGGATTCGAACCCGTGTTACCAGGATGAAAACCTGAGGTCCTAGGCCTCTAGACGATGGGGTCTCAATCGCGGCGGCGGGTAAAATAGCACAGCGGCCGCCGGGCGCAATCAAATTCCGCTCATCAAATTCCGCGCGTTCGACTTCGGGCGTGTGGGCGCACCGTCCGCGGGGCAGGGATGCCCCGCCCACAAGAGCGCATGTCCAGACGCGTGTGCGCCTTCACCACCTCCAGTAATGGAAGGACGGTACAGCCTTGTACCGCCGTCTTCATCCATCCTGTTCTTCCGCAAGTCGCCGGCAGCGCCAATTTATGATGAGCCTTCGCCACCGGCCCATCTTTGCTCTTGCCATCGGCCTGCCGCACCGTGTAAATTCCTTTTTCACGTTTGGAGGCCGCATGCTCGGAGCTGCTTGGTTCAGCGACTGGCTTGGCCGTTGTGCCGGAGAACGGAAGCGCATGGCTCTTCGGCTCTATGCCATTTCCCCGTGCCCCCGCTTGCCCGCCATCATCCACGCCGTCTCATACGAGACGAAGGCCAGCCTCCCGCAAGACCGCGATGTACCCGGCTGGCCACCGGGGAGCCGGATTCGTCGGCGCCACGACCCGCTGTCCCATTTGAGGCATATCATCCTGCGCCATATTTTCGAGGCTGATATATTTGAGGCATAATAACTGTTCGAAGGCAGAGGAATGAAGGGGAATGATTTCATCGAGGTTGCGCGCCCAAGAGATACGATCAGGGCTGGAATCCTGAAGTCACTTCTGGAAAGCAAAGGCATCCTTATTTACCTGCAGGGAGAGGCAATATTTGGGCTCGGCGTGTCGGATCCGCCTTTGAGAATGCTGGTGCCACAACATAAAGAACAAGAAGCAAGGGAAATCATAGATCAAATGGCACCCGAATTGGACAGAATGACATAGGCTTCGAACCAGCAAATCCAGCCTTCGCCGGGAAACCCGGCTCAGGCTGATTTGCAGCGTTGGCCATGGAATATTATGAATAGAAACATCACGCTGACATTGCTTACGATTCTTGCTTCTGCCCCATGTTTATCCGCCATGGATCTTGAAAAGGTTGTTCCGGACTTGACTACCCCTTCAGTGACAAAAGATGCCCCTTCCCCTGGAAGACGGGTCAAAATGGTCCTGCCCAAGCATGAGGGGACAGACATCTATCATGCCCTGTATCTGCCAACCGACTGGAAGAAGGGAGAGACATATCCGGTCATTCTTGAGTATGCTGGAAACAAGTGGAAGGACAGCCAGGGTACGGTCGACGAGTGCGACCTCGGTTACGGGATTTCAGGAGGTAAGGGTGTTATTTGGATCTGCCTGCCCTTCGTGGACAAGAAGAACGGAAAGAACGCGGCAAACTGGTGGGGCGACGTCGAGGCCACGGTTGATTACTGCAAGCAGACCGTCAGACAGGTGTGCGCTGAATATGGAGGTGATTCGTCAAATCTATTCATTGCAGGTTTTTCCCGTGGAGCCATAGCCTGCAATTACATTGGGCTTCATGATGATGAGATTGCTTCGCTGTGGCGAGGATTCATATGCCACAGCCATTATGATGGGGTCAGGAAATGGGGATATGCAGGAAGTGACCGGGAGGCTGCCACCATACGAATAAAGCGACTCAAGGGTCGACCTCAGTTCATCAGCCAGGAAGGCTCCATCGGCGAAACCAGACAATATCTGGAGCAAGCTCTGCCTGAGGGCAATCTCACATTCCAAGCGCTGCCTTTCCATGATCACACAGATACCTGGGTGCTCCGGGACATTCCGGAAAGAAAAGTGATTCGGGATTGGTTCAATCAAGTTCTGAAAGAGAAGGGCCAACAAGAAAATTGAGAAGTATTTTCGCGTAGCCGCAAAAAAACTCTCATTTTTGGTCGTTCTTCCCCCTCCCCTCCACCCCATGATCTCGTCGGCCGCTTGACCGGCCAAGCTACGGCTGACGCAGCGGGAGCCGCTCAGTATTTTTTGTGGAACCGGGGCTGCTTCTCTTCATCCGCCGGGGGCGTTTTGATGTCCCCTGCGGCCGGGGCCGGAGCGGGCGACGCCGGCGGCGCGGACGCGGCGGGCGGCGGGACGCCGGCCGCCTGCTGGGTCTCGACATAATTCAACTTCAACTGGGTCAGCGATTCTTTCAACATCCGGTCCTCATCCGGCTTGAGGTTCCCGCGCGTTTTGGCCGCCAGCATGTCCAGCATGTCAATGCTGGCCTGGGCGGCCTCCAGGTTGACTTCCGTCTTGTTCAAGGCGGGGTTCACCAGCTTGCCGAGGTGCTGCAACGTCGCCGACGTGAACATCATCACGAGTTGCGCGAACATCGCGGCGTGGATGTCGTCCAGCGAGAATTCATTTTCCTGATCCATGTTGGTTCTCCTTCTTCGATTCTTGCGCGGCCGGGAGGACCACCACGCGGGCGCAGTGGTCAGCGCGCAGCAATTCGGCCGCCACCGGCCGGATTTTGTCCGCCGGCCACGCGTTGAGGCGCTCTTCGATGCGCAAGCTGTAATCATACCCCAGGCCGTAGAGTTCGTTCAAGGCGCAGGTCTGGGCCAGACCGGCGTTGTGTTGCATGCTCATCTGGCTTTCCGCCAGCAACTGCTCGCGGGCGCGCTGCCATTCGTCGGCGCGGGGACCCTGCTCCGCCAGGCGCCGCACCTGCTCCTCCATGAGCCGCACTACGTCCGCTTCCTGGCCCGCCCGGGTGCCGGCGTAGAGCATGAACATTCCGGGCTCGAGACCCGGCCGGTTGGAAGCGCCGACGTAATACACCAAGCCGCGCTTCTCCCGCACTTCGGTCCCCAGGTCGGACGACAGCCCGCTCATCATCTCATCCAGGAGGGCCAGGGCATCCGACCGCGGATCCGCCACCCGCAGGCCGGGAAAGCCCAGCAGGACGATCGTCTGCTGCCGCGGCTCGCGCAGGGTCAGGCTGGCGGGCAGTTGGGGTTCGGCCGGCGGCAGGGGGCCGATCGGCGAAGTCCCCAGCCGCAGGTTCTTGAAGTTGCGCTCGGCCAGCAGACGCGCCCGCGCCGGGGTGATGTCGCCGAAGATGGCCAGCACCAGGTTGCCGCGCACGATGTGCCGCTGCAGGTGCCGGCGCAGTATGTCCGGAGTGAGCGCCTTGACGCTCTCCGTCCGTCCTTCCAACGCGCCCTGGTAGGGATGGCCGCGGTGTATGGTCTGGCGGAGCGCCTCCTCCGCAATGAACATCGGTTGTTCCCGCTGCTGCTGAATCGCCGCCAATTGGATGGTGCGCTGTTTTTCCACTTCGTCCGGCGGGCAGGCCGCGTTGAGCAGGCCATCGGAAAAAAGATCCAGCAGGGCCTCGGCATCCTGGGCCAGGCAACTGCCCAGCAACCCGAAGCTGTTCCGGCCGGCGAAGGGCGTCAGCGAAGCGCCCAACTGTTCGACTCGGCGCGCCAGTTCCTCCGCCGTGCGCCGTTCCGTCCCGCGCACCAGCAGGTCGGACGCCAGTTGGGTGATGCCGCTGGTGGCCGGGGTTTCCGTCAACAGGCCGCCGCCCACCGCCGCGCAGACGTACACCAGCGGGAGCCGGTGGTCTTCCCGCACGATCAGCGGCACGCCGCATGTGAGCGCCTGCTTGACGGGCGGCTTGACCACCGCGGCCGACGCCGCCGCCGCGGCCGGCGCCGCTGTTTCCGGCGCCAGCACGGCGAGGCTGCGGTTCTCCGGCGTCAGGTAGCGCCGCACCACCGCCTGCAGTTGCGCCGCCGTCACCTCGTTGATGCTGCGCAGGTACAATTCCGCAAATCGCGGGTTGCCGGCATAGAATTCGCCCGACGCCAGGCTGTTGGCCTGTCCCTCCATGCTTTGCAGGCTGGCGAGTTCCGACACCAGGACCTGGCGGCGCACCTTGGCGATCTCCCGCTGCGGGAACCGCCGTGCCGCCCACGTGTCCACCTCGGCCTGGATCGCCTGGAGCACCTCCGCCTCCCGGGCGGGATCGAAGACGGCATCCACCCCGAACAAACCGGGATCCTGGGGCGCGGCCGACCAGGCGTCAATCTCGTACACCAGCTTCTGCTTTTCCCGCAGCGCCTGCACCAGGCGGGAACTGCGCCCGTGGCCCACCAGCGCGGCCAGGACGTCGAGCGCGGGCGCATCGGGATGGCTCAGCGGCACGGTGTGGTAGGCCCAGGAGAGACGGGCCACCTCGTAGGCGCCCGACTGCCGCGCCAGGCGCGGCGCCAGTTGCGGCGGCTCGGCCGGCAGCAGCACCGGCCGGCGGGCGCGGCGCGCGAACGGCGCAAACACCGCGCGCAGCCGCGCAGCAACCTCCGGGCCGGGCACGTCGCCGGTGATGACCGCGATCATGTTATCCGGCGTGTAGCGGCTGTGGAAGTAGCTCAGCAGATCCTCGCGCGTGCGGGCCCGGAAGACGGACTCGTAGCCGATGACCGGCACGCGGTAGGGGTGCACGCGGTAGGCCGTGCTCCACAGCAGTTCCGACACCACGCGGCCCGGGTTGTCCCGGCCCATGGCCATTTCGCGCAGAATGACCTCCTGCTCGCGCGCCCATTCGTCGGCGGGGAACGCGGCGTGCATCACGGCATCGGCCAGGATGTCCAGCGCCGCGCTCCAGTGGCGGGCGGGCAGCGTCAGGTGAAACACGGTGCGGTCCTGCGCGGTGTAGGCGTTGATCTTGCCGCCGAGATCGCTGGCCTCGCGCATGATGGCGCCCGGCGCGCGCGTGGGCGTGCCCTTGAAAATCATGTGCTCGACAAAATGCGACAGTCCGCCGCCCAGGAATTCATCCTCGTGCACGGCGCCTGAGCCCACCCAGATCTGCACCGCGGCCACGGGCGCGCTGTGATCCTCCTTCACCAGGCAGATCATGCCGTTGTCGAGCACGAAACGCTGCACCTGGGCGTTGGACTGTTCCAGTGCCTGCAAGGGATTCAAGGGTGTACCTCCTGCCGCCGCGCTCCACAGGCCGGCAAGCAATCCTGCCATGGCCAGCCGCCGGCTCATTCCGCGGCTTTCCGCGGCCTGGCCGCCACTCGTTCCGCGGGCCGGAACGGCGCGCGGAACGCCTCGTCGAAATCGTAGCCGCCGCCAAAATCCTCCGGGCGGTCCTCGTCCGTTTTGCCCAGGACTCCGGCCTGGACCAGGTTGAACACCAGCGCTCCGAAATCCTCGCAGCGGTGCACGCCCCAGGCGGCCAACACGGTTTTGGCCATTGGGCCGTATTCCTGCAGCGCGTACTGCCGCATGCCCTCCAGCAATTCCGCGCCGGACACGTGCCGCCGCGGACCGGAAGCCGGCTTCTTCAGCAGCTTGATCGTAAAATCCAGGGCCTCCCGCACAAAGACATAGGCCGCCTCGTCGTAATGCGGGTCCTGCTGCCGGATCTTGCGCAGCGCTTCTTCAAAATCCGAGGGTTGCATCAAAGCACCGCCCGCAGTGCTGCCGCCACTTGCTGCATCTCCTCCGGACACTCGTACTTTTTCGCCGCCCAGTTCCAATGATGACCGTCGGCCCGGAAGCGCGGAATCACATGGAAGTGCAGGTGCGGCACCACCTGGCCCGCCGCGGTGCCATTGGCTTGCAGCACGTTCACGCCATCGGCCCGCAGGCCGGTCATTTGCGCCTGGGCGATTTTCTGCACCACCGCCATCAGCTTGGCCAGCACCGGCGCCGGCGTCTGCGTGAGCGGGTCAAAATGTTCCCGCGGAATCACCAGCGTGTGCCCCTTCACAATCGGCCCGATATCCATGAACGCCAGCGTGTCGGCGTCCTCATAGACCCTGGTGGCCGGCATCGTCCCCGCCACAATCCGGCAAAAAATGCAATCCGCGTTCATCGGCTCCCCGCCTCCCCGGTTTGTTCCAAACCCGCCGGCGGGTACGTTTCCGCTTTCTGCCGCCGCAGATGCGTATAGCGCGCCGCCAGACCGACCAGCACGATGGCCAGCAGGCCCAGCACAAAGATCCGTTCCTCCGACGTCAGTTCAAAAAGCGCCCACAACCGCCGGAGGACAGGCACCCTTTTTTCCACCGGCCCGCCCATGCCCGCAATGTACCCGCTCGTCCGCCGCTTTCCAAGCCAGGAAATTTCGCCGGGGCAGACGCATCAAATCGCGGTGTAAGAAAGCGGCGTCAAGCCGCCGCACTCCAAAAGTGTACCATCATGCCGCCGCAGTCAGCGGATGAAATAAATCAGCTTCTGCGCCTGGTTGTCACGCTCGATGTCGAACACGAGCGCGCTGATCCGGCTCTGGAGAAACTCGCGGATCAGGTATTCGGCGCGCTTCTGGCTGGTCATGTTGATCGAATTCACCTTGCGGACCACGTCGCCGTCTTGCAGACCGGCCGCCTGGAAGAACTCCTTCTCGCCTTCCATGCCCAGCACGTAGCCGGCGATGGCCTTGTCCTGATAGACCGGTTTCAGCGAGTCGAACAGCGCCACGACGCGTTCGGGGTCCTTGCGCAATTCGTCGTAATATTGCATCAGCGCTTCCCGGTTGATGACCCAGCGGTTCTCCCCCACCCGCTTGCCGAACCGGGTCGTTTCCAAGGCGGCGGGTTCGGCGTTGGTCGCGTTGCCCGCCAGGGCGGCCGCCGGCAGGTTGTCCTTGAAGCTCAACCGCAATTCCTCCTCGCGCTCCTGCACGCGGATGGTCACCCGGTCCGCCAGCACGCGCAGTAGCGTGAGGTCGCCGGCCACGCCCCCCTCCTTGAGCAGGTACTGGGTTTTCTGCTGGAGATCTTCGATGACGGCCTGGCGCTCCGCGCCGGTGCCGGCGGCCTCGCGGTCAAAGGCGAAAAAAGTGCCCGCCAGCCGGAACCGGCGCGACGCGGCGGCCAACCCACCCGCGCCCGCCGCCTTGACGCGCTGGATCACGGACCAATCCTGCTCCGCCGGCACGACCGGCGCGGGCCAGGCGAAAGCGCCGCTACCCGGCGTGACGCCGGACGCCGACGCCGTGGGCACGCCGCGGACCCCGGCGGCCAGCAGGAGCACGAGCAGGCCGGCGCCCAGCCAGGCGGCCAAGGCCAGCAGGCCCCACCACTGTTCTCGCGAAAGCGTGGACATGGAAATGAATATACCGGAAACAGCCGACCGAAAAAAGCCGCGGGTGCGGACCGTAAGCCGGATTCTGTTCTAACGGTCATTTATCTGATGCGATCAACCCGAAGCTGCCTCCCGGCTTGCGCCGGG
>CAIQIC010000072.1 GCA_903871765.1 uncultured Lentisphaerota bacterium | reverse complement strand
GGGCAGTACTGTGGATGATGGAACCAAGCCGCCTTCATTCAAGGACATCACGCTGTATTATCCGGCCGGATAATACAGTGTGATGTCTGACGTGACAAGCTTTTGGTTCTATTGACCGGCGAATCCGCTCCGACCGCGTAGAATCACGCGGAGTATTCACTTTGAAGGCAGCGCCGGTTTCACAGTCCAGGTCGCTCGGCCACGAGAATTCTAGCCAGCCGCGCGCGTGGGGCGTCACAACCGGCCGGCACTGTGGTATAATTTCAGCATGGCGAAGGACCCCATCTGCGGCATGGATGTGGAATTGGAAGCGGCGTTGAGCGCCGAGCGAAGCGGACAGACGTATTTTTTCTGCAGCGTGCATTGCCGCAACCGGTTCCTCGCACCGGCGGCAACGGCCGGCTGTGCGTGCGCCACGGAGACCAAGGCCCGCCGGCCAGCGACGACGAAAGCCTACTTCTGCCCGATGTGTCCAGGCGTCGAGGCCGATGTGCCGGACGCGTGTCCGCACTGCGGCATGGCGTTAGAAGCGGCCAGGCCTTCGGACAAAGTTCCGCCCGCCGAAGCCGCCGAACTGCGCAAGATGACGCGCCGGTTCTGGCTGGCGCTCGTGCTCGGCCTGCCTGTGTTGGTGCTCGGCATGGACCACCTGCTGCCCGGTCAGCCGTTCATGCAGTGGCTGGGCCATCGCGTCTCCGGCTGGATTCAACTGGTCCTTTCATCACCAGTCGTATTGCTCGCCGGCTGGCCGCTGCTGACGCGCGGCTGGCGTTCGTTGGTCACCCGCAACTTCAACATGTTCACGCTGATCGGACTCGGCGTGCTGGCGTCGTGGTGCTACAGCCTCGTCGCACTGCTCTGTGAAGATTACCTGCCCGCCGCCGCCAAGCACGGCGGTTATGCCGTCCTTTATTTCGAGGCCGCCGCCGGCATTACGGCGCTCGTGCTGCTCGGTCAGGTGATGGAGTTGCGCGCACACCGGCGCACCGGAGCGGCGCTGCGTGCGCTGATCGGCCTGGCACCGAAGACTGCCGCACGGCTGCGCGATGGCACCGAGGAGCAGGTGCCGCTGGAGATCATCATGGCCGGCGACCGGCTTCGCGTGCGGCCCGGCGAGAAAATCCCCGTGGACGGCGTCGTGCTCGACGGCCATAGCACCGTGGACGAGGCGATGCTGACCGGCGAGCCGCTGCCCATACCGAAGCAAGCCGGCGACAAGGTCACCGGCGGTACACTCAACCAGACCGGCGCATTCGTAATGCGCGCGGAAAAGGTCGGCCGCGAGACGCTGCTCGCGCACATCGTCCAGATGGTCGCGCAGGCGCAACGCAGCCGCGCACCCGTGCAGCGCCTCGCCGATCGCGTCGCCGCCGTCTTCGTGCCAGTGGTCGTAGGTATTGCAGCGCTGACTTTCCTGCTGTGGATTGTCTGCGGGCCGGAGCCGCGCTGGGCCAATGCACTGGTCTGCGCCGTCGCCGTACTGGTCATCGCGTGCCCCTGTGCGTTGGGACTGGCCACGCCGATGTCCATCATGATCGGCGTCGGCCGCGGCGCGCAGGCCGGCGTGCTCGTCAAGGATGCCGAAGCACTGGAACTGCTCGGCGGCGCGGACACCCTGTGCCTGGATAAAACCGGCACACTGACCGAGGGCCGGCCGGCGGTAATAAAGATTCTTGTTTCCGACTTGTGGACGGGACCTCCGGTCCCACGCGCGGGACGGGAGGTCCCGCCCACCAAGGCAGAAGACGAAGTCCTCGGCCGCGCCGCCGCGCTGGAACAGCACAGCGAACATCCGCTCGCCGACGCCGTGGTCCGCGCCGCCCGGCAGCACGGCCTGGCCAACGACAACGCCGAACACTTTCACGCCACACCCGGCGGCGGCATTGAGGGCATCGTCGCCGGCCAAGCCATACTCGTCGGCAACGAAAGCTGGCTGGCGGAGCGCGGCGTCGCAGGTCTCAACGCACGGCAGGACGAGATCGCCGCGCTGCACCGGCGTGGACAAACGACCATCGGCGTCGCGGTTGCGGGCCAACTCGCCGGCTGGATCGCCCTCGCCGACCCGATCAAGCCGACCACCGCCGAGGCCGTCCGCGAATTGCACCAGCTTGGCCTAAAGATTGTCATGCTGACCGGCGATGTCGCCGCCACAGCGCAAACCGTCGCGCAGGAACTCGGCATTGACGAAGTCCACGCGCGGGTGACACCGGCGGAGAAGCATCGCGTCGTGCAGGAACTGCGCGCCGCGGGCCGCCGGGTGGCGATGGCCGGCGACGGTATCAACGATGCGCCCGCCCTGGCCGCCGCCGAAGTCGGCATTGCGATGGGCAACGGTACGGACATCGCCATGCAAAGCGCCGGCGTCACACTGGTCAAAGGTGATCTACGCGGGCTGGTCAAAGCGATCCGGCTCAGCCGCGCCGTGCGGCGCAACATTCGGCAGAACCTCTTCTTCGCCTTCGCATACAATACGCTGGGCATCCCACTGGCCGCCGGCGCCCTGTATCCGTTGTGCGGCCTGCTGCTCAGCCCGGTGCTGGCCGGCGCCGCCATGAGTTGCAGCGATCTGTGCGTGGTCGGCAATGCGCTGCGCCTGCGCGGGCTGCGACTGTAAGTGTGCCGCTGCGGCGGCGCTCAATGGCGGCTGAGCCAATCGCGCACATTGGCGGCGGCGGGATCGCCGGGCGCGAGTTCCAGGAAGCGCCGGTAGGCCTGCCGGGCCTGCTCGACCGACGCCGCCTCCTCGGACAGGATATACCCGAGCACATAGTACGCCTGAGCATAGTTGGCCTGCGCGGCCAGGATGGCGCGGAGCTGGGCGATGGCGGCGGCGCGTTCCTTGAGTTCGCGGTAAATCAAGGCGAGGTTGTAGCGGGCGGCCACCAGGTCGGGTTGGATCCGGATGGCGCTTTCATACGCTTCGCGCGCGGCGGCAGTCTCGCCCTTGGCACTGAACACCACGCCGAGATTGAAACAGGCGTTGACCATGGTGGGATCGTTCTCGCGGGCGCGCCGGTAAAAGGCGATGGCGCTGTCCCAATCCTGCCGGGCCTGGTAGAGACGGGCGCGGTTGTAGGCCTGGGCGGCGGCGTGCGGATTGCGCAGGCCGACGGTTTTGGCGGCGGGCAAGGAACTCGCGGCAGCCACGGCAGGCTCCGGCGCCCGGACGGACGCGGGCAGCGTCGCATCGGGCGCCCGAACGCGCGGGCGCACCGGAGCCGGTTCCAGTGCGGCGACGCGTTCCTGCGCCTTGAGCACGCGCGGATCGCCCGGAAAAATCCGGGTGAACTGGCGGTAGCTCTGCACGGCGTATTCCTTGGAGCCGAGCGACTGGTCATAGAGCTGCGCCAGCGCCCAGAGGGCCTCGGCATTTTGCGGCTCGGCCTGCACCGCCGTCTTGAGCGAAACCAGCGCGGCATCGAATTCGCCCGTCTGGGTGGCGGCCGCCGCCAGCCCAAGCTGGGCCGCGACCAGTTTGGGCTCCAACGCCAGCGCCTGTTTGAAGGCCTTGAACGCGGCTTCGGCGCGGCCATGTTCCAGTTGGAACCGACCCAGGGCCACGTGGGCGCGCGCCTGGTTGGCGCAATTCCGGGCGGCCAAGACGAGCACCATTTCCTGCTGCGCCGGGTTCTGTTCGCGCTCGGCGCGGGCGACCGCCTCCAGGTAGAGGGCCAAGGCGCGGGCGGTGCGGCCCTGCTCCACCTCGACGGCCGCATCCCGCAGGTCCATGTCCACCGTGCGCGGCGGCGCGGCGGTGGCCACCGCGACCGGACGGACGGTGGCGGCCGTCCGTGTGACGGCATGCAGCAGCGCGCTAACCGTCAGCCCCGTGGCCACGGCGCCAGCCGAGGGGGCGGTCACGCCTAAATCGCCGAGCACCTGCCGCGCATACTCCGCCGCCTGGGCGTCCAGCGGCGCGGCTTCCAGGTATTTGCGCAAGAACGCCGCCGCCTGGATCCGATCATTCAGTTTCTGCAGATAGATCACGCCCAGGTCGAACAGCGCGGGGGCATACTTCGGCTGGCGGTCCAGGATCCGGTTCAGGCCGGCGATGGCTTGGCGGTGTTCGCCGGCCTGGGCTTCCACCAGCGCCAACGCGGTAGGGATGCGCGACGACGTCGGCGCGCGGTTCGCAGCCTCGGCCAATACCCGCTGCGCCTCGGGCCAGGCCTGCCGGGCGGCGTAGATTTGCCCCAGGAATTCCAGCGCTTCCGGTCGGTTGGGCTCGCGGGCGGCGACGTCGGTCAGCAGGGCCATGGCGCGCGCGGTGTTGCCGCCTTCATACTGAATGATGGCGAGGTTGTACAACGGCGCCGCGTAGGCGGAGTTCAGCCGGCGGCTGTTCTCAAAGGCCTTGACCGCATCGGGTAACTGTTTCAGGTGCCAGGCCGCGCAACCCAGATAATTGGCCGCCACGGCATTGACCTCGCTGCCGGGCCGGCGGTCGATGGATTTCTCCAGCAGCGCCTTGGCGCGGACCCAGTTGCCGCGCTCGTATTCCACCACGCCAGCCTTGAATTCCCGATCGCCGGGAGGGCCGCCGCACCCGGCGGCCCCCAACAACGCCACCCCCCCCAGCACCCGCGCCATCCATCTGCCCATGAGTCCCTCAAAAATGAACACGCGGCATGATAACCCAGGGCGCCGGGCATCGCACGAAAAAAGACGCGGCGGAAAAAAATCGCGGAAACGTTCCGGGCCGCGCCGTCACGGCTGCGCCGGGCCGCCCTGGAACCGGAGCAGAACCTCGTTGCGTCGCAGGAACCCGGGCGTCCAGGGCGGATCGTAGAAGGCGTAGAGCGGCGCGTCCAGCGGCGCATAACCCCGGGCGGCCATCCAGCGGACCAAGGCCTCACTTTCCCGGGCCTGCGCCGCGGTGTCGCGAGCGCCGCTGAAGCGCCGCACGGCGTAGCGCGTCGCCTCCACGCGGCGCAGCGTCACGTTGGTTCCGGCGGGCTGCGGCAGGTCCCCCAGCGCATATTTACCGGGCATAATGAAAGCCATGAACGCGTTGGTATCCGCCGCGCTGCTGTCGGCGTTGGCCGCCACCAGCACGGGCGTGGTCATGGGCAGTTTTTTGCGCCCCTCGTTGGCGCCGGTGATGTAATGGAACAGGTTCATGAAGCCGCCGTTCTGGCTGCGACCGCCGGCTCCGACCATTGAGGTTTGGGCTACGATCAGTGCCGGATAATCGCGCACTTCCACCGCGCCGGCGGACAACACCACCCGGTAGGCGGGGCTTTCGTAGCCCTTGCGCGACGTCGCGCAGCCGGCGACCACCGCCAACGCGACAACCACCCCGCCCAACAGCAGCAACAGAACGATCTTCATGAGCTACCCATAACGCCGGCAGGGCGGAAAGTCAACCGGGCGGCAACGCGGCATTCAAACTGCCCATGCGGTAGCCGGCGAGGTCGAGGGCGACATGGCGCAGACCGGCGGCGCGCAGCAGGTCCAGAATTTTTTTGCGCCGCCGGAGCACGCGGCCCAGTTCGGCGGGGGCCAGTTCGATGCGGCCGACGTCGCCGTGCAGGCGGACGCGGAGCTGCCGGAAACCCAGCGCGCGCAGTGCCTGCTCGGCGCGCTCGACCGTCGCCAGCCCGCGCGGCGTGAGCGGCGTGCCGCAGGGGAAGCGCGAGGCGAGGCAAGCCATCGCCGGTTTCTCAGCCGTCGGCAGACCGATCTGGCGCGAAGCGGCGCGGAGGTCGGCCTTGGTGAAACCGAATTGCTTGAGCGGGCTGTGAACACCGAGTTCCTGTGTAGCGCGGCGGCCGGGCCGGTAATCGCCGAGGTCGTCCACATTGGAGCCGTCGCAGATGGAGGCGATGCCGGCGGCCTGCGCGACTTCGCGGATGCGGGTGAAATCAATTTTCTTGCAGTGATAGCAGCGATCCGGGGGGTTGGCGGCGATCTGCTGCTCGGCGAGCACGTTGATGCGCTCGATGCGGTGGCGGATGCCGATCTGCCGCGCCAGCGCACGCGCCGCGCGCAGCTCGGCGCGCGCCAGCAGCGGCGTGTCAATCGTCACAGCGAGCGCTTTTTTGCCGAGCGCCAATTGCGCCATGGCCACGAGGAAGGTGCTATCCACGCCACCGCTGAACCCGATGGCCACGCCGCCCTGCACGCGCAGCCAGTCCATCAAGGCCAGAACTTTTTTACCGACCGCGCCGCGCCAGACGATGTTCTTGGTCTTCATTTCCAGATTATCCTCAGGGAGCACAGCGGAGTAGGCGGACGGGACTTCCCAACGATGGGGAAGGCAGTGGGTCGAGTCTTCCAAGGCTTAGAAAACCGGACATAAATCCGGTGGGCGGGGCTTCCAGCCCCGCGTTTGGAAGCAGACGTTTGACCGCGCGGGGC
>CAIQIC010000071.1 GCA_903871765.1 uncultured Lentisphaerota bacterium | reverse complement strand
TGGCGCTGTCGGAAGCCGTCACGCTGGCGCTGCCGGAAGCCCTCACGCTGGCGCTGTCGTAAGCCGTCACGCTGGCGCTGTCGTAAGCCGTCACGCTGGCGCTGCCGGAAGCCGTCACGCTGGCGCTGCCGGAAGCCCTCACGCTGGCGCTGCCGGAAGCGTACACCGCGCCGCCTTTGATTGATCGTTCTCCCTTTGATATAATCTTTGCTGCGGCCCACTTCACCAGTTCATTGCGCGCCCGCTTTTCATCCGCCACGGCGTCAAACCATTTCGGAACCGGCGAGCTATCCACGCGGAAAACCCACTGATCCAGCGGCGTGGCAAAGTCGGTTTCTTTCGGCGGTATGATCTCCACCTTAAGCAAACATACTTCCATTGTTGACACGCTCTCGTTGCGGATGGACTCGCACAGCGAAAACTCTTTTACGATTTCATCGTGCGAGTCGGTCAGCTTCGACCAGAACACGCGGTCCTTTGTCAGAACGAATGAGGCAGGATTACACATTGTTGCGCTCCTTTGTTGTTCCCCTTTGCATGCGCGTAACCTACGCGCAAGCGGTTGCGTTGTCAAAATAAATCGCACGCGCAAAGTACGATTGTTTGTTTTGCGCTGGTACTAAAGGCGATTTCAGCACCCTGTAATGCGATGTAGCAACGGCACTTTGTAAGGCAAAGTTATGCGCGCCGCTCATTAATTATGCGCGCGAGCAAACGCTTGTTGACACCGTGCATTGCAGGGTGTATCTTTCCCTTGCCCTACCGCTGGTGATCTTTGGCCGTTACACCGTGCCGGACTTCATCGCAGCCAGCGACAGGGCTTTTTATTTTACATCATCCACTTGACAACAACGCGGACCTAGTGTACATTCCAACCGCGATGAAGTTAAACCCATATCGCAGTGTAACGGCGGCAGTCCTGAAAAAGGATGCCGTACGCGAAGGACAACAGCCGGACGGACTCCACACCACCCGGCTTAATGCGGTCCTGCTCCATGACGCAGGACGCGGCTATCCCGACCGACTAAACTAGGTCAATGCTTTGCGGGCGAGTTGTGCATGAGGGGATAGACTAGCCGATTCCCGGCTCCGGCCAGGGCAAACGACGGCGAGGCAGTTCCGACCTAACGCTAGGGCGGAAACTGCCTCAAGCCCCCACCAACCGGGCAATTCAACAGCATCAGGACAGCACAAGAAGAACAAGACAGGAAGGAAAAGCACAAGCTGATGCGAATTTACATCGCGACCCTGCGCCGTTACCCTATCGCCACCATTGGCGGTACTGCGGCAGGATGAACGGCAGGCATTCGGGCAATATTTCACGGTATGTATCGCGCGCCACCGGCAACATTATACCCTAACGCCAGCAACTCTTGTGTAAAACTATACCTTTCAGCCTTTGATGCAAGCCAAAACTCTCCTGCCCATGTTTTGCCCGCCCCCACCTTGGCGGCGAGCCGGGCCAGGTCGGCCAGATACGCGCCCTTCGTCGCGGAGGTTAGCGGAACGGAAATGGGCGATCCTCCGGGCGCGGCCTGCTCCAACCACGGCTCAAACGGCGCGCCAGCGTTCAGGACGGATAGCAGCCAGTCGGCGCTTTGATCCCCAACCACGATGCGGTTGGTGCAGTTCGCGTGGAACCAGTTTACGATCTTCACGGTCTCGGCCAAGCTGGTATTGCGCTTCGTTTCCAGTCCGGTAGAGAAAACGATTTCCAGCCACTTGCTGCCCGCGAAGGCCGCGATTAGGCTCTTGACGCTGGCCTCTGAAATCGTAACGCCGCTGTCCGGGGAATCGCGGTAAATGGCGATGACGCGATTGATGCCCTTGGCGGCGCACTGGTCCATCCAGCCCTCGGGCGGGCTCATGTAATGGCCGTCCACCGGCGACGGCATACCGGCCAGGCACATGCGGAGCACCGGGTTGCTCTCGGGCAGGAACTTGTCCACGATGAACACCAGCCACGGCGATCCGCTGGCTTGGATGTCCTCCAGCATTTGCGTGCGCTTCTTGTTCTCGGTGGCGGTGCCGTGGATGATGGCGTACTCCAGCGAGCTTGTGGCGGTGCCGTTGTGGTCGGTGAACAGAACGGCCTTGCTGCCGGTGCCCGTCGCCGGGGGCGTCACGGGCTGGGTGATGGGCGGCGTAACAACCGGCGGCACAACCACGGGTGGCGTAGTGGTCGGCGTTGACTTCTTGAAGATCGAAATCAGCCAGTCCCAAAAACTCTGGAATATATTGCTCATTTTATCCTCCAGCCAGCGCCAGGCACAGCACGCCCGCGCACAGCGCGAGACGGCACAAGATGCGGTCAAGTGTGTTCATGTTCATACTCCCATCAACGGCCCGATGATGCTTTGACTGTCGGCCGCATTGAAATAACGGTGCAGGGAATGTCCGATGCAAACCTTGCACAGATCGCAACTCTTCCGGCGTTCAACGATTTCAGACAGTGGTGTCTTCAGGAAGTCGCCCGCCAATAGACTGCCTTGACCTTTCCAGATTGGACCGCCAACCCGCTTCTGCGTGAAATTGCAGCAGGGCAGCACTGAACCATCCCAGTCAATCACGGGGATACAACGCTTGTTGGTGCAGACCTTATCGGCCTCGGCGCGGGCGTTGGTCAGACAGGTGTCCACGTCCACCGGCATGAGGTCCATGGCCAGCCGGGCGTCGTCTGATTGTGGCATACCATCCAGCCGATCAAGCACCAGGTCGGGGAACACCTGCGAACGCATGGGAATGAAGTCGAACCCGAGTTCGCGGCACATGCGCTGTGCCGATGGTATCTCCGCGACGTTGCGGCGATGGACGTGGAACATCACATTTACCAGCGTGCGGCCGTCTTGGTCCGCGTCCTTCTCCACGCACCGCGATAGGGTTTGCAGATTCTCGTAAACCACATCCCAGCGCCCGCCCTTGTGCGCCAGTTCGTATCCGATGCCGAAGCCGCTGATCGCAACGTGGATAGCGGCCGGCCGTTCGCGGCACAGCGCGTCAATGCCCTGTCCGTAGTTCAGGTTGGTGGAAATCCCCAACTGCACGCCGCGCTCATTGCTGGCGAGCACAATGTCGGGGAGCTGCTGATTTAGCAGCGGGTCGCCCCACAGGTACGCCTCGACGAGATACAGGAATGGAATCTCCCGTATCAACTTGTCGAGAATTCCTGTGTACCGCGCCAACGTCATCAGCCCGCCGTGCGCGTTCTGTCCGTTGCGCGGGCAGGCGATGCAGCGCAGTTGGCACAATCCCGATACTTCTATGGTTGGGTAGTACGGGCAGAGCGTTTGAATGTTCGTGAAGTCTCGGTCTTTCACCAGCCCGGACGCTTCCATGGTGGCGAACATGCCCAGGTACTTGCGCCGGATCGTCGCGCACAGAATGAACGTGTTGGGCGTGCCGATGATGCTTTCCGGTGCCAGTACGGGAATGCCACGGTACGAGGTGCCCGCCAGCGCCGTATCCAAAAATGCCTTAGCGGTGAATCCGTTGCGTTGCAACGCGCCAAGGAACCCGCGGCCCTTGTGCCCCGCGCCCCAAATGTAAACGTCGCGCCCGGCAAACAGCGCAGCAGCATCTTCGCGGGAGAAAATCTTGTACCCGCCCAGCTTATGTTCCATCTCAGTCATGCGTCATCCCCTGCACTA